>NZ_JBHXLV010000005.1:0-78264 GCF_042721685.1 Streptomyces sp. NPDC058459
CCGGATGGGGGGGTCAGGAGAGCTGGGGCATGACCTCGGCGGAGATCAGCTCCAGCTGGTCGAGGTCGTCGAGGTCGAGCAGCTGGAGGTAGATCCGCTCGGAGCCGACCGCCTCGAATCGGCCGATCTTCTCGACCACCTCGGCCGGGGTGCCGGCCAGGCCGTTGGCCTTCAGCTCGTCGACCTCGCGGCCGATGACGGCGGCCCGGCGGGCCACCTCCGCGTCGTCCCGGCCGACGCAGGCGACCAGGGCGTTGGAGTAGACGAGGGAGTCGGGGGCGCGGCCGGCCTCCTCGGCGGCGGCGCGGACCCGGCCGAACTGGCGCTCGGTGTCCTCGACGGAGGCGAACGGGATGTTGAACTCGTCGGCGTAGCGGGCGGCGAGGCGCGGGGTGCGCTTGGCACCGAGGCCGCCGATGAGCACCGGGATCTTGTGCTGGGCGGGCTTGGGCAGCGCGGGGGACTGGGTCAGGTCGTAGTAGGTGCCGTGGAAGTCGTAGGTCTTGCCGGCCTCGGTGGCCCACAGGCCGGTGACGACCTCGAGCTGCTCCTCCAGGCGGGCGAACTTCTCCTTCGGGAAGGGGATGCCGTACGCCTTGTGCTCCTCCTCGAACCAGCCCGCGCCGAGGCCGAGTTCGACGCGGCCGCCGGACATCTGGTCGACCTGGGCGACCTGGATGGCGAGCACGCCGGGCAGCCGGAACGTCCCGGCGGTCATGAGGGTGCCGAGCCGGATGCGGCTGGTCTCGCGGGCGAGTCCGGCGAGCGTGACCCAGGCGTCGGTGGGGCCGGGCAGGCCGCTCCCGCCGCCCATGCGCAGATAGTGGTCCGAGCGGAAGAAGGCGTCGAAGCCGAGATCCTCGGTGGCCTTCGCCACGGTGAGCAAGGTGTCGTAGGTGGCGCCCTGCTGGGGCTCGGTGAAGATACGAAGGTCCATACCCTCCATCCTGCCCGCCATCGGCCCGGCGAGCCGCATCGGCACCAGAGCGCGCCGTGGCGCGGGCCTCACCTTCGGCCCCGGTACCGCCACGCGGGACTCGCCCCGGCCCCCGGCACCACCGCGCGGGCCACATCCCCGGCACCACAACACAGGCTTCGCCCACCGCCCCGGCACCACAGCCCAGGCTTCGCCCCCGGCCCCGGCACCACAGCGCAGGAAGCACCCCCGCCCCCGGCACAGCGCGGGCCTCGCCCCCGGCCTACAGCGCGGGCCACACCCCCTACCACCCCACGCCTCAGCCAGGCTCCCGCTCCGGCAGCAGCTCCTCCCTGGCCGCCAGCTTGCGCAGCATCTCCAGGACCCGGTCACGGGACTCATCCGCCGCGTCGATGGCCTCCATGCACTGCCAGTACACCGCCTCGTCGGACGCGGCGCTGGCCACGCCGACCAGGGCCATGCCGACCTCGCCGAGCAGCCCGCACAGGGACAGCAGGGTCCGGCGCGGGTCGGCCAGCTCGGTGAGCCGGGCGGCGAGCAGGTCCCCGGTGTCCAGCTCGGGCCGGTCCAGCACGCCGCAGCCCCGGCCCGCCAGCTCCATCAGCCCCAGTGCCTCCCCGCGCAGCTCGGGCGGCCCGGACACCGCCAGCCGGCTGCCGATCGCCTGTGACAGGGCCTGGGCCTCCCACACCTCCCGCAGCGTCCCCGGCGCGTCGGCGCTCGCCACCAACGCCTCTCTGCTGATCTCGATGAGCCGTAACGCGTCCATCCGCCGCCCCGTCCCCGTCCGTCCGTTCGACCGCACACACGTCTTCACTACCCAGAGTGATGGCAGTTGGGGCGAAAAGCCAGCGGAAGACGGAAATCTGTGGACAACAATTCGGAATCAGCAGGGAAACTGACTCCATAGAGTGATAACGGAGCGCGTCGGTCCGCCCTACCGATCAGGGCACGTCCCCCGTTCCCGGCACCGGAAACCGCCCCTCGTTCCGCTCGATCTTGGCCGCGAGCGCCGCCAGCGGATCGATGCCCAGCACCTCGCAGAACTGGAGGAGGTACGCGAGGACATCCGCGACCTCGTCCGTGACGCGGTGCGCCGTACCGGGGTCGTCCATCACGCGGGCCGACTGCTCCGGGGTCAACCACTGGAAGATCTCGACCAGTTCGGCCGCCTCCACGCTGAGCGCGGAGGCGAGGTTCTTGGGGGTGTGGTACGGCTGCCAGTCGCGGGCGGCGGCGAACTCGGCCAGCCTGCGCTGGAGTCCGGCCAGATCGGGATGTTCGGTCACGGCTCCAGGTGTACCACCGTGACGCCCGGTGTCCCCGTGGCCCAGGCCGCGTCGCCGACCGCGCCCACGCAGCGGATATGGCCACGCTCCCCCATCCGGGCCGCCGTGGCGAGGAGTTGGGTCCGCTGGCCGGGGTCGAGGCAGCGGTCGAACCCGTCGGCGAGCACGGTCAGGGTGCGCAGCGCGTCCGGCACCTCCCCCGGTGTGTCCACGTCCAGCACCCCGGGCCCGGTCAGCAGGACCAGGGCCAGCGCGACATAGCGCAGCTCGCCGTCCCCGAGCCGGGCCAGCTCGGTGCGGTGGCCGTCACCCCGGTCCAGCAGCGCCCGTACCGTGCCGTCCCGCAGCCGTTCGGCGGCCAGGTCGGCCACCGGGCCGGCGCATCCCGCGCGCACCACCTCGACCAGCCGGGCGTGCCGGCGCCCGCACTCGGCCCGGGTACGGCTGAGGACATCGGCGAGGTTGTCGCAACCCGGCAGCAGCCGGCCCGAACCGGTCGGCACCGGGACCCGCATACGGGCCGGTGCGGGGTCGCAGGGGAAGACCGAGCGCAGCGCGACGACCATCTGCTCGGCGGCCGCCAGCACCCGGCGCTGGCCGTCCGTCTTGCCGGCCACCCGCAGCGGCAGCAAAGGGGTGCCCAGCAAATCGTCGGGGAGCGGGGCGCGGGTCACCGGGGCGGCGCCCGCGGTGTGCCAGGCGGCCTGCACGGTCCGGCGTTCCGGGTCGCGCAGAGCGGTCTCCAGCAGGACGACCCCGCCCGCCTCCAGCCGTTCGCCCACGATGCGCAGCCGGGGTTCGGCCTGCACCGCCACGTCGAGCCGGACCGGGCCCTCGACGCCGTCCGCCGTGCACCCGATCCGGAAGCCGCGCCGCCCCTCGGCGTCCGGCCGGGCCCGGTCGGGCACCCAGGCCGCCGGGTCCGGGAACACCTCGCCCAGCGTGGCCCCGCCGCCGAGCCGCGCGAGCGCCTCGTAGGCGGCGAGCGCGGTCGACTTGCCGGAGCCGCTGGGCCCGGCGAACAGGGTGACGGCGCCCAGCGGGAACGAGGCCCGGCGGTGCCCGGCGAACGCGGACAGCCGCAGCTCGGTGATCCGGGCGCGCACGTCGTACCCGTCGGGGAACGGGGCCGGAGCGGGGGCCGAGGGGCGGGGGGTGACCGGGCTTACCGAGGTGACCGACATGAGCGGACCGTAGGACCGCCCTCGCGGGGCGAACCGTTTTCTCCCCGGACCTTCCTACGATCGGGCGACCGCACCGGCCCCCGGCACACCACCCGCTCGGCCGAACCGTCCTAAGAAACGACGGGAGAACGGCGACAGACAGCGCCCCTCAGCCCGACGCCTCCATGCCCATCAGCCCGCTGACCTCGGTCCCCGGCGGCGTCAGCAGGAAGACATTGCGGTCCACGCGATGCATCCCGCTGCCCAGCCCGAACACCACACCGGTACTGAAGTCCAGTACGCGCTTGGCGACATCGCCCTCCGCCCCGGACAGGTCGAGCAGCACCGGGACCCCGGACATCAGGGTCTCGGCGACGTCGCGGGCGTCCGCGAAGACGGTGACCCGCAGGACGACGAACCGGCGGCGCGCCTCGGTGTCCGCGTCCGGGAGCGCCCGGTGAGCGACCGCGGACGGCCATGCGTCCCGGCCCCGCAGCGGCACGACCTGGGCGAGCCCTTCCCACTGTTCATCGGTGACGTCGTAACGGCTCACCGGCTTCCCCCGACCTGACTCGCTTTCGATGCCTGCACCAGCCAATTCTTACGCCAAGTCACCCGTTCGGCCCAACAACGACACACTGGGCGACACAGCCCTGATCCGGCGTCCGGCCCACCTGCCGTGCACAAGGCGCCGGTAGGGCCGCCGGGAGGCCCGGATCACCGTGGCAACGAGGGGAACGTCACAGGCCGTCGTGCTGCTGTCACCCGAGCGGCCTGCCCTAACATCCGAGCATGACGGTCCTGCCTGACGACAGGCTCTCCCTGGCCGCCGAGTTCCCTGACGCGACGCATGAGCAGTGGCAACGCCTGGTCGAGGGTGTGCTGCGCAAGTCCGGCAGGGAAGTCTCCGGCGCTGCGGTCGAGGACGCCCTGTCCACCACGCTGGAGGACGGGCTGCGCACCCGGCCGCTGTACACCGCGCGCGACGCCGCGCCCGACCCCGGCCTGCCCGGCTTCGCGCCGTTCACCCGCGGCGGCCGCCCGATGGGCAACACCCCCGGCGGCTGGGACATACGGCAGCGGCACGCGGCGCTCTGCGACGGCTCGGTGCTGGCCGATCTGGAGAACGGCGTCACCTCCCTCTGGCTCGTGCTCGGCGAGGCCGGCATCCCCGTCGCGGACCTGGGCCGCGCGCTCGACGGCGTCTACCTGGACCTCGCCCCTGTCGTCCTGGACGCGGGCGCGGACACGAAGGCGGCGGCGGACGCGCTGCTGAAGCTGTACGAGGAGCGGGGCATCGCCCCCGAGGACGTACGCGGCAGCCTGGGCGCCGACCCGCTGGGCCACGAGGCCCGCACCGGCACCCCGCTCGACTTCGCCCCCGTGGCCACGCTCGCGGCCCGTGCCGCCGCGTACCCGGGGCTGCGCACACTGACCGTGGACGCGTTGCCGTACCACGAGGCGGGCGGCTCGGCCGCGCAGGAGCTGGGCGCCTCCCTGGCCACCGCCGTGGCGTATCTGCGGGGGCTGACCGAGGCCGGGCTGAGCGCCGAACAGGCCGCCGCTCAGCTGGATTTCCGGTACGCGGCCACCGCCGACCAGTTCCTCACCATCGCCAAGCTCCGCGCGGCGCGCCGCCTGTGGGCGCGGGTCGCCGAGGTGTGCGGGGCGCGGGGCGCGGGCGCCCAGGTGCAGCACGCGGTGACCTCGCCGGTGATGATGTCCCGCCGTGACCCGTGGGTGAACATGCTGCGGACGACGGTGGCCACGCTGGCCGCCGGGGTGGGCGGCGCCGACTCCGTGACGGTGCTGCCGTTCGACCACGCGCTGGGCCTGCCCGACGCGTTCGCCCGCCGCATCGCCCGCAACACCTCCACGATCCTGGTCGAGGAGTCGCACCTCGCGCGGGTCGTCGACCCGGCGGGCGGTTCCTGGTACGTGGAGCGGCTGACCGACGAACTGGCGCACTCTGCCTGGGAGTTCTTCCGGTCCATCGAACAGGACGGCGGCCAGGCGGCCGTGTTGCGCTCCGGCCGGCTCCGCGACGACCTCGCGCGCACCTGGCAGGAGCGGTCCGCGAAGCTCGCCAAGCGCCGCGAACCCATCACCGGTGTCAGCGAGTTCCCCTTCCTGGACGAGAAGCCGGTACACCGCGAGCCCGCCCCCGAACCCCCCTCGGGCGGCCTGCCGCGCGTGCGCCGGGACGAGGCGTACGAGGCGCTGCGCGCCCGCTCCGACGCCCACCTGGCCGCGACGGGTACGCGCCCCCGCATCTTCCTCGCCACGCTCGGCCCGGCCGCCGAGCACACCGCCCGCGCCTCCTTCGCCGCCAACCTCTTCCAGGCGGGCGGCATCGAACCGGTCACCGGCGGGAACTTCGAGGAGAGCGGCGCCACCGAGGCCGTCCTCTGTTCCAGCGACGCCCGCTACGCCGAGGAGGCCGCACAGGCCGCCGGGGCCCTCCGCGCGGCCGGTGCCCGCCACGTGCACCTGGCGGGCCGCCCCGCCGGGTACCCGGGCGTCGACAGTTACGTCTTCGCGGGCTGCGACGCCGTCGCCGTCCTGTCCGCGACTCTCGACCGCATCGGAGCGTCCTGATGGGTATCCCCGACTTCTCCGGCATCGAGCTGGGCACCCCGGCCGTCGACGGTGGCGCCGAGGAGTGGCATGCGGCCGTCAAGCGGGGCACCGGGGGCACCGAACCGCTGTGGGAGACCCCGGAGGGCATCGAGGTCAAGGGCCTGTACACCGGCCGTGACCTGGAGGGCCTGGACTTCCTGGACACCTACCCGGGCATGGCGCCGTATCTGCGCGGGCCCTACCCGACGATGTACGTCAACCAGCCCTGGACGATCCGGCAGTACGCGGGTTTCTCCACGGCCGAGGAGTCCAACGCGTTCTACCGGCGCAACCTCGCGGCCGGCCAGAAGGGGCTGTCGGTCGCCTTCGACCTGCCCACGCACCGGGGTTACGACAGCGACCACCCGCGCGTGACGGGCGATGTCGGCATGGCGGGCGTGGCCATCGACTCGATCCTCGACATGCGGCAGCTCTTCGACGGCATCCCGCTGGACCGGATGACCGTGTCGATGACGATGAACGGCGCCGTGCTGCCGGTGCTGGCGCTGTACATCGTGGCGGCGGAGGAGCAGGGCGTACCGCCCGAGAAGCTGGCCGGGACCATCCAGAACGACATCCTCAAGGAGTTCATGGTCCGCAACACCTACATCTATCCGCCGAAGCCGTCGATGCGGATCATCTCCGACATCTTCGCGTACACCTCGCAGCGGATGCCGCGCTACAACTCGATCTCCATCTCCGGATACCACATCCAGGAGGCGGGCGCGACGGCCGACCTGGAACTGGCGTACACCCTCGCGGACGGCGTGGAGTACATCCGGGCGGGCCGGGAGGCGGGGCTGGACGTGGACGCGTTCGCGCCCCGGCTGTCGTTCTTCTGGGCGATCGGCATGAACTTCTTCATGGAGGTCGCCAAGCTGCGCGCGGCCCGGCTGCTGTGGGCCAAGCTGGTCAAGCAGTTCGACCCGCAGAACGCCAAGTCCCTGTCCCTGCGCACCCATTCGCAGACCTCGGGCTGGTCGCTGACCGCGCAGGACGTGTTCAACAACGTCACGCGTACGTGCGTGGAGGCGATGGCCGCGACCCAGGGCCACACCCAGTCGCTGCACACCAACGCCCTGGACGAGGCCCTGGCGTTGCCCACCGACTTCTCCGCGCGCATCGCCCGCAACACCCAGCTGCTGATCCAGCAGGAGTCGGGCACCACCCGGGTCATCGACCCGTGGGGCGGCAGCGCGTACGTGGAGCGGCTGACGTACGACCTCGCGCGCAAGGCGTGGCAGCACATCCAGGAGGTCGAGGCGGCGGGCGGGATGGCGCAGGCCATCGACGCGGGTATCCCGAAGCTCCGGGTGGAGGAGGCGGCGGCGCGCACCCAGGCCCGTATCGACTCCGGGCGGCAGCCGGTGATCGGTGTCAACAAGTACCGCGTGGACAGCGACGAGCAGATCGACGTGCTCAAGGTCGACAACTCCTCGGTGCGCGCCCAGCAGATCGAGAAGCTGCGGCGGCTGCGCGCGGAGCGGGACGACGCGGCGTGCCGGGACGCGCTGGACGCGCTCACGCGGGCGGCGGACGGCGAGGGCAACCTGCTGGAGCTGGCGGTGGACGCGGCCCGCGCCAAGGCGACGGTGGGCGAGATCTCGGACGCGCTGGAGAAGGTGTACGGCCGGCACGCGAGCCAGATCCGTACCATCTCCGGGGTGTACCGCAACGAAGCAGGCGAGTCCCCCTCGGTGGACCGCACCCGTGCCCTGGTGGACGCCTTCGGGGAGGCCGAGGGGCGCCGGCCGCGCATCCTGGTCGCCAAGATGGGCCAGGACGGGCACGACCGGGGCCAGAAGGTGATCGCCACGGCCTTCGCCGACCTCGGCTTCGACGTCGATGTCGGCCCGCTGTTCCAGACGCCGGACGAGGTCGCCCGGCAGGCGGTCGAGGCGGACGTGCACGTGGTCGGGGTGTCCTCGCTGGCCGCCGGTCACCTCACGCTGGTCCCGGCGCTGCGGGAGAAGCTGGCCGAGGAGGGGCGCGCGGACATCATGGTCGTGGTGGGCGGCGTGATCCCGCCGCAGGACGTGCCGACGCTGCTGGAGATGGGCGCCACGGCGGTGTTCCCGCCCGGCACGGTCATCCCGGACGCGGCGCACGACCTGGTGAAGCGGCTCGCCGCCGACCTCGGCCACGACCTCTGAGCCCGGCATGGCCGCGACCGATCTCGACACCTATGTGAAGGGCGTGCTGGACGGCAAGCGCGCCCTGGTGGCCCGCGCGATCACCCTGGTCGAGTCCACCCGCCCGCAACACCGCTCGCTGGCACAGGAGTTGCTGACCGAGCTGCTGCCGCACAGCGGGCGGGCGCGGCGGATCGGGGTGAGCGGGGTGCCGGGCGTGGGCAAGTCCACGTTCATCGACGCGTTCGGCACCATGCTGACGTCGCTCGGGCACCGGGTGGCCGTGCTCGCCGTGGACCCGTCCTCGACGCGCACCGGCGGCTCGATCCTGGGCGACAAGACCCGGATGGAGCGCCTCGCGGTGGACCCGCACGCGTTCGTCCGCCCATCCCCCAGCGCGGGCACGCTGGGCGGCGTGGCGAAGGCGACCCGCGAGTCCATGGTGGTGATGGAGGCGGCCGGGTACGACGTGATCCTGGTGGAGACGGTCGGCGTCGGCCAGTCGGAGACCGCGGTCGCCGACATGGTGGACTCCTTCCTGCTGCTCACCCTGGCCCGCACCGGCGACCAGCTCCAGGGCATCAAGAAGGGCGTGCTGGAGCTGGCCGACGTGATCGCGGTCAACAAGGCGGACGGCCCGCACGAGCGGGACGCGAAGGCCGCCGCCCGTGAACTGGCGGGCGCGCTACGGCTGATGCACGGCAAGGACGCCTTCTGGACACCGCCCGTGCTGCATTGCAGTGCCCGGGAGAAGAGCGGTCTGGACACGGTGTGGGAGCGCCTGGAGCAGCACCGCACGCTGCTGGACTCCACAGGCCGCCTGACCGCCAAGCGCCGTGACCAGCAGGTGCGTTGGACGTGGTCGATGGTGCGCGACGAACTGCTCGGCCGGCTGCACACGGACCCCGGGGTGAGGCGGCTGGCACCGGGCCTCGAACAGGAGGTCAGGGACGGGACGTTGACGGCGACGCGGGCGGCGGACCGGATTCTGCGGGCGTTCGAGGAGCGGGGCGGGTCGCTGTAGCGGTCCTGTGACCGGAGGAGTGGCCTCCACCACAGCGGGTGTGCTCCGCTGCTGATCAACTCGCCTGATGCGCAAATCATTCGCAGGTGTGGGAGTGCTCTTGGCTCTCGCGGGGTGTGGCACCGTCGAGCCCGGAGCGGGCGGGGTGCGGGCGGAGTCCCCGTGCCCGTCGAAGGCCCCGCGTTACGGCGAGGTCCCTCGCCCCCGCCCCACGGCCACCGCCGAGGCCCCGCGCCCGCCGGGCTCGCCCACCCCGGTGCCGTCCACCACGGGGACCGTGCGGGACGGGGTACGGATCACCCGCCTGTACTCGGGCGCGATCGACGAGGAGGGTGTCTGCCGGCCGAGTTCCCTGACGGCGGAGTTCGAGGTGACCAACCCGGCCTCGCACGAGATGACGTACACGATCGTCCTCGACGCCAGGGGATACACCGGGGCGAGCCGGGTCATGGGCCCGGTCGAACCGGGGAAGACGGTGCGCGGCCGGGTGGCGATGACCCGGGAACACGGCGACCTCGCGGGCGGCACCAGCGTCTCGATCCTGTCCGTACGCAGCGTTCCCAGCGCCGAGACCCCGGCACCCGGCGGCCCCTGCCCCGCCTCCGGTGTGCGGGTGTACGCCGACGAGGGTGACGCGGCGATGGGCCTGCGGGTCGTGGGCCTGCACCTGGAGAACTGCGGCAAGAAGCCGTACGCGGTGGACGGACGCCCGGAGTTGGAGATCATCGACGCCGGTCACGAGCGCGTCGACGGGGTGCGGATACTGCCCTCCGCCGAGGTCGCCCAGCTCGGCGGCCCGCCCGACGTGGCCCGCCCGCTCACCCTGCGGCCCGGTGAGCGTGCCCTGTCCGGCATCGTCTGGCGCAACACGGTGCAGGCCGTCGACGGGGCCGTGAACGCCCCCTACCTCCGCGTCCGCGCCAGAGCCGGCGCCGCGCCGGTGACGCTGACCCCGGAACTGGACCTCGGCACGACGGGCAGACTGGGGGTCCAGGCATGGCGGAAGCAGAAGTGACGGGATCTTCCGCCCGATCGGAAGGGGACATGGTGGAGGACATCGCCTACGCCGACAACGGGCGGCCCTCGCCGCACGCGCTCACCGGGGCCGGGGTCGCCGTGACCGACGCGGCCGGCCGGGTGCTGCTGGGCTGGTCGAGGAAGCGCGGGGCGTGGGAGCTGCCGGGCGGCAAGAACGACGCCGGGGAGGGCTTCGCGGAGGCCGCGGTACGGGAGTTGGCGGAGGAGACGGGGCTGCGGGCCGAGGCGGAGGACGCGCGGCTGCTGGCGCTGCTGATGGACTCCGTGCACGGCATCCCGCGCGTGACGGCGGCGGTGCGGGTGAGCGCGTTCGAGGGCGAACCGCGCGTGCGCGAACCGGAGTTGATCGAACGCTGGGAATGGCATGATCCAGCGACCCTGCCCCGGCCGTTGTTCACGCCGAGCGCGCATGTCATCGACACGGTGTGGCCGGGCCTCCTCACGGGGCTGCCGCCGGTACACCGGTATCCACTGGCAGGGTCTTAGGCCACCGACCGGGTACGGAACGCACGGCCATCCGCGCCAGCCCCATTCTGCGACCGCACCGAGCGGCAGGGTGGCGGCGAAGGGGCTGATCGCGGCCGAGCCGGAGTCGGGCTAGAAGTGGACGGCGTACAGGAGAAACCGAGCGCGGAGCCGGCCGGTAGGAGGTGGCCGCGCGAGAGCCAGGCTCGAAGTCGCCCGATCGGGGGGCGTGTCGTGGAGGCCAGGGTGCTTCCTGCCGTGCGGCGGGCTCCGGTCACGGGCACCCGGAAAGACTCAGACAGCCACCTCCTGTGTCCCCAACACCATGAGCAGGGCCAGTTGTTCGGCATCCTCGGTGCCGGGTTCGGCGGTGTAGACCATGACCCGCAGATCGCTGCCGGCGACGGAGAGGATGTCGCAGTCGAGGGTCAGCGGGCCCACCACCGAGTGGTCGATGGTCTTGCGCGCCGCGTCATGGACGCCGACCGTGCCGCTGTCCCACAGCTCCGCGAACCGGGCGCTACGGGTGCGCAGTTCGGCGATCAGCTCGCCGAGGGCACGGTCGTCGGGGTAGCGTCCGGCGGCCGCGCGGAGGTCGGCGACGAGGGCGGACTCGAAGGCGGCCAGCGACTCGGGGGTGTGCCGTACGCCGGAGCCGGGTCCGACGAAGTTCCGCCAGACACCGTTGAGTTGGCGGCCCTTCCAGCGGGTGGAGTCGCCCATGAGGGCCGCGTAGGGCGGATTGGCGGTGAGCAGGGTCCAGGCCGCGTCGTAGACGGCGACCGGGGTGCGGCCGAGCCGGTCCAGCAGCCGGTGCACGCTGGGCGGGATGAAGGTCGGCACGCTCGTCGGGGCGGGCGGGGCGAGTCCGGCGAGCCGGTGCAGATGGTCGCGCTCGGGCGCCGACAGGCGCAGCGCCCGGGTGAGCGCCTCCACGACCTGGGAGGAGGGGTTGGTGGCCCGGCCCTGCTCCAGCCGGGTCACGTAGTCGACGGAGATCCCGGCGAGCTGGGCCAGTTCCTCCCGCCGCAGCCCCGGGGCCCTCCTGCGACCGCCCAGGGGCAGCCCCGCCTCGCCGGGCGGGAGCCGGTCCCGCCAGCGGTGGATCGCCGTCCCTAGTTCCGCGCTCGCCATACGGTCCAGTGTGCCGCGCGGGGCGTGCGCCCGCCTGGTACCGCCGGTCCCAGGAAATCCGGTCCTCTGGCTGCCGGCGGACGCCCGGCGGAAGCTGGAACCCATGACGAACACACTGATCACCGGAGCGAACAAGGGCCTCGGCTACGAGACCGCCCGCCGCCTGCTGGCCGAGGGCCACACCGTGTACGCCGGCGCCCGCGACGAGGAGCGGGGCAGGAGGGCAGCGGCGGAGCTGGGCGCGACCTTCGTACAGCTCGACGTGACCGACGACGCGTCCGTACTGGCGGCGGTCCGCACGCTGGAGGCGGCGGGCGGCCTGGACGTCCTGGTCAACAACGCCGGCATCGAGCCGCGCCGCCCGGACGGCGGCTTCGTGGACCCGGCGGCGGTCACGGCGGACGACGTCCGGACGGTCTTCGAGACCAACGTCTTCGGCCCGGTACGCGTCCTGCAAGCCTTCCTCCCCCTCCTCCTCCGCTCCCCCGCCCCGGTCGTGGTGAACGTCAGCAGCGGCCTCGCCCTCACCCGCGCCCTCGCCGACCCGTCCGCCCCGGAGCACTTCTACCCCGACCTCTCCTACCCCGCCTCCAAGGCCGCCCTGAACATGCTGACCGTCCAGTACGCGAAGGCGTTCCCGAACCTGCGCGTCAACGCGGCGGACCCGGGCTTCACCGCGACCGACCTGAACCACAACACGGGGACGCGGAGTGTGGCCGAGGGGGCGGACGTGATCGTACGGCTGGCGTGCGAGAGGGAGGCGAGCGGGACGTTCCAGGAGGGGACGGGGGTGCGGGGCTGGTGAGGGCGATGGTTGACGGGCGGGCAAGCAGGGAGCCGGAGCGGCGGGATCAGGACCGAGGGCGCCGCCACGCCCACACCGACGCCGTGCCTGCCGCGTAGGCCGCGATGGTGAGCAGCCACGCGACCGCGTCCAGTGCCCGCCGGCCCCCAAGGGGGGCGGACGCGGCGGGCGCGACCGAGACGACGGTGGCTGTCCACCCGTCGCCGGACGCGAGCGGCTCGATCAGGAAGCCCGACCGGGCGGCCGCGCCGGCCACCAGTACCGGCATGAGCAGTGAGCGGACGGTGCGCGGGAGATCCTCGTGGGCCCAGCCCGCCACGAGCGCGGCCCCCGCCAGTATCAGTACCGCGCCACTCAGCCAACTGGTCGGCCACAGCCCGGCGAAGCCGTCCGGGTCGGGCTCGCGGGCAAGGAAGGACGCCAGCAGCAGCGCGGCCGGCACGACGGCGAACAGGGCCGTGCCCCACCAGGTGTAGCGCGTGTTCGGACGCTCTAATGCGGTTGATCCAGTTCCTGGCCGATCGCATCCCGCAGTACGTCATGCTGCGGACCGAGCCTGAAGCGCTCGTCGCTCCACCGGTCACGCGGATAGAGCCACACCGGCATGCCCACCAGCTCGGCCGGCTCCCACTCGAACCGGGGCCAGACATGCGCGTGCAAGAACGGGTCCGTGTTCCCCAGGATCTCCAGATTGACTCGGCGAAATGCCGGGTCCAGCCGCCGACAGACCCGCTCGACCGCTTCGCCGAGCCGTTCCATGTCGGACAGGAACGACAGCCGTCTAGCCCTTGACAGGTCCGACAGCCGCTGCACACCCGGCTCGTCGACGAGCAGAATCGAGTAGCCGGGCAGGAACTGAACGTCCCCGATCACCGCGAACCCTGCCGTCAGCCGCCGGAGCACGGTCGGGTTCTCGCCCTTCAGCGCGGCCCCGACCCGGTCCATCCGCCAGTCACCAGTCATGGCCAGAACCTACATCTCGGTGATCAAGTGGCCATGGGCGCGCGCGAACCCACCCCACACTCCGCCCAAACCACCTTCCCCGGCCCCTCCCCCCTCATATGCCAGTCCCAGGCCACCGCCAGCCGGGACACCAGCACCAGCCCCCACCCCCCGTCCGACACCCCGGGCTCCCCCAACTCCCCGGGCCGGGGCGGCACCCGCTCCCCTCGTGTGTCGGTCACCTCGATCCGTGCCGTCCGCGAGTCTCCGAGGGTCAGCCGGACGTGGAAGTCCCGCCCCGCCACATGCCCGTGCCGTACCGCGTTGGCGGCCAGCTCGGCCGTGACGAGGACGATGTCGTCGTGGGCGTCGGTGCCGTACGGGATGCCCCACTCGTGCAGGCGGAGCCCCACCAGCCGGCGTGCGAGGCGCACTCCGCGGGGCGTGGACGTGAAGCGCATGGCGAATTCGGCCGCCAAGTGATCTGTGGGACTACCGAGGTTGCTCATCATGGACACCACGGTCCCTCCGGTGGCGTAGCGTTACCAGCGGTGACGCACTGACGCGACCCCGTTGTACGCGCGGTGCCGACGCCGGTACGAGCAGCACGGCGTGACGGCGCCCCGGCTACGGGCGTTGTTCCGGGGAGGCGGTGGTGTGATGAGCGAGAACGAGACCAACCCCAGGTACGGCGAGGGCGCCGAGGACGGCGGCCCACGTACGGCGGACAAGACCGCGCAGGGCGTACTAGCGGCATTCGGACAGGCCATGAAGACCTTGCGCCTACGAGCCGGGATGGACCGCGAGGAACTCGGCAGGCGACTCGGCTACTCGGCCGCCACCATCGCCTCCTTCGAGCAAGGGCGCCGCATTCCACCACCAGCTGCGATTGACCGGGCCGATCAGGTACTGGACGCGGGAGGTCTGCTGACGGTCTGGAAGGAGGAGGTGGAGCGAGCGCAGTACCCCGTCTTCTTCCAGGGCATGGCCCAGTTGGAGAAGCAGGCGATGGAGTTGCAGATGTACGACGCTCTCGTCGTCAACGGTCTGCTCCAGACCGAGGAATACATGCGCACGCTGCTCAACATGTGGCGTCCACTCCTCGACACGGAGACGATGGAGCAGCGGGTGGCCGCGAGACTCGCCCGGCAGGACATCATCGACCGACGCTCGCCGCCACTGCTGAGCTTCATCATGGACGAGTCGGTCCTGAGGCGTCGGTACGGTGGCAAGGGCGTGTTGCGGGGGCAGTTGGAGCACCTTCTCCTGATCGGCCAGCGGCGTAACGTCGAACTTCAGGTGATGCCGACCGAGTGCGAGGACAACGCAGGCATAGGAGGCCCGTTCACCATCGTCACCCGCAAGGACGGAAAGCGCTTCCTCTACGTTGAAGCCCAGGTGACCAGCGCACTGGAGACGTACCCCGAGCAGGCGGCTCTCGCCGGCGCACGCTATGGGATCATCCGTTCACAGGCTCTCCCCCCGCGAGAGTCGCTGGAGTTCATCGAGACGTTGCTGGGAGAGCTATGAACACTACTGAGCCCCTCACCTGGTTCAGGAGCAGCTACAGCGGGCCGGAAGGCGGCCAGTGCGTGGAGGTCTCTCTCGGCTGGTTCAAGAGCAGCCACAGCGGACCCGAGGGTGGCAACTGCGTCGAAGTCGCCCTAACTCCCAACACCATCCACCTCCGCGACTCCAAAGCCCCCACCGGCCCCACCCTCCACCTCTCCCCCACCGCCTGGACCGCCTTCCTGACCCACACCCCCGCGTAGCCGTACACCCGACAGCTGTACGCGAGAGAGCCCTGCCCGCCCCCACGAGCGGCAGGGCTCCCCCACACCCCCTCAGGACCCTCCGCCCCCGACCGTCAACACCAGCTTCCCCGTCACCCGCCCCGTCTCCCCCACCGCATGCGCCTCAGCCGCCTCCGCCAGCGGAAACACCGCCTCCACATGCGCCCGCAGCGCACCCGAGGCCGCCAGCGCGGCAACCGCCCGCATCCCCGCCTGGTCCGCCTCGACGAGAAGCGTCTCCACCCGCACCCCGCGCGCATCCGCCTTCGCGGCCTCCTCCGGATCGGTGCCGGGCAGCAGCGACACGAGCGAGGGACCTGCTTGCGGGCCTCGGGGAGCTTGCGCAGCATCGCGCCGGGGGGAAGTCCTCTGCGAAGACATGCGCTTCCCGGTATCTGTGGCCGATGCTGTCCCAAGGACGGCGACCATCCTCCGGGACGGCTACGCGGGCACGGGCGAGGACGTTCTCTCAGTCTTGGCAGGTCTGCGCAGGCACGGAGACGACCTGCGATCCGTTACGCGTGATCCGGTAACACTGCCGGGTGGTCTCCTCCGACACCACGACCGACACCCTCACCCTGCTACCGGTCCTGGTGACGGTGCGGACCGTGAGGAATCGCCGGTAGGGCGCGAGAGCCCTCCGCACTCCGGTGCGGTTGAGTTCCGACGCTTCCAGAGCAGCGACACGCTGGCCGGCTGTCCGGGCGCCGCTGCCGATCGAGGCGGAGGGGGCGCAGGTGTCGTACTTCAAGACGGACATCGTTGACGTCCAACCGTGGCGCTTCGCCGGGGCGTAGGTGTATTCGAGGCATCTGTCGATCACGCCCCGGCTGATGCCGAAGAGTGTCCTGGACTCGTACTCGACCCGTTTGGTCACGCGAGCTCTGAACGCATGACGGGACGCGTCGTAGGAGATCACGGGAGCCCCGGTGTGCCGGTGGACAACAGCGGTGAGAGCGTCCGGATCAGCCGAGCCTTCATCGCTGAGGGCCCGTGTCGTCTCGTTCTTCGTTCGGCGGAGCTGGTGGTCGAGTGCCCGCAGAGCCTGCTGCCGGTGCTCGGCATTGACCTCGCCGGTGTGCCGTGACCAGTACCACAACGCGCCGAGTACGGTGCTGAGCACGACGATCAGCACGACCAGGACGGTCAGACAGCCGGTGGTCATGGCACGCCCCAGACGCGTCATGACCACCGCATCACGCCCGTGCGGGGACCGCACCATCTGCCCTTGTATCCGATGTCGGATGACACGACAGCACCGTAGACGCACCACCCTCACCAGCGGCAACAGACTGCCGGAAACAGACCTAAAACAATGCGCCACCGGCTTGAACGCAGAGCCCTTGACACTAACCGACCTGGCCGGGCACGCCCGGATGAGCCTGCGCACCTTCGCGCGGAGGTTCAACGAGGAGGTCGGCACGAGTCCCGGGCGCTGGCTGATCCAGCAGCGCGTGGCCCGTGCGCGGCACCTGCTGGAGACCACCGACCTGGGCGTGGAGGATCTCGCCGCACAGGTCGGCTTCGCCACCGGGACCTCGCTGCGCGAGCATCTGCACGCGGCGATCGGGGTGACCCCGCTGGCGTACCGGCGGACGTTCCGCGTGGCCGGAGTGGATTAGGAGTCGCCGCAGGTCAGGGGCCTTAGGGTTATTCCCGTACGAGCCATCGGGCTGCCGATACCAGGCATCGGCGGCTTCATTGGTGCCGCTCCGGGCACCGGTCTACGGTCAGGTGGGGAGCCCGTGCTCCCCCGACCTCAGACCGCTTGGAGAGACCTCATGTCGAAGATCCTGTTCGTGGTGACCGGCGCCGACCACTGGACGCTGGCCGACGGCACCCAGCACCCGACCGGCTTCTGGGCCGAGGAGGCCGTCGCGCCGTACGAGGCGTTCAAGAAGGCCGGCGACGAGGTCGTCGTGGCCACGCCGGGCGGGGTCGTGCCGACCGTCGACAAGGGCAGCCTCGCGCCGGAGGTCAACGACGGCCAGGAGAACGCCGACCGGATCGCCGCCGCACTGGAGGCCGCGCCCGAGTTCAAGCACCCGGTCCGGCTGGAGGACGTGGACCTCGACGGCTACGACGCCGTCTTCTACCCCGGCGGCCACGGCCCCATGGAGGATCTCGCCGTGGACGACGCCTCCGGCAGGCTGCTGGTCGACGCCCTCGACTCCGGCAAGCCGCTCGCCGTGGTCTGCCACGCCCCGGCGGCGCTGCTCGCCGCGACCCGGCCGGACGGCACCAACGCGTTCGCCGGCTACCAGATCACCGCCTTCTCCAACGCCGAGGAGGCGCAGGCCGGTTTCGCCGACAAGGCCAAGTGGCTGCTGGAGACGCGACTCGGCGAGGCGGGCGTGGACGTCCAGGTGGGCGAGCCGTGGGCGCCGAAGGTCGTGATCGACCGGAACCTGCTCACGGGCCAGAACCCGGCGTCCTCGGCCCCGCTGGCGGAGGAGGTCCTGAAGCGCCTGGGCTGAGGGAGAACCCTTCTCAGTCGCCGGCCGCCTCGCGGCTGATCTGCTCGAACTGCGCGCCCATCGCCTCGGACATCGCCTGAGCCGCCGAGAGGGGGCGGACCATGACGGTGAAGTCGTCGATCCGCCCCTCCTCGTCGAAGTGCAGGAAGTCGCAGCCGTGGATCTCCCGGCCGTCGACCTTGGCCCTGAAGACGAAGGCGTGGTCCCGCCCGTCCGGGTTCGCGATCTCCCGGACGTACCGGAAGTCCTCGAAGACCCGCAGCACGCCGCGCAGTATCGCGGCGGTGATGGCCTTGCCGGTGTACGGCTTGAAGGCGACAGGGCTGGTGAAGACGACGTCCTCGGCGAGGAGTGCCTCGATGGCGTCGGCGTCGCGGTTCTCCACGGCGGCACGGAAGGGATGCACGGAGTGCTCCTTACTCAACAAGTTGAATAGGTGGGTTGGAGAGTAGGGTGAAGAGGTGACCCTGCGCAATGCGGTGATGGCCACCCTCCTGGAGGGCGAGGCGTCCGGCTACGACCTGGCCAAGGGCTTCAACGCCTCGGTGGCCAACTTCTGGACGGCCACACCACAGCAGCTCTACCGCGAGCTGGACCGGATGGCGCGCGAGGGCCTGGTCACCGCGCGGGTGATCCGCCAGGACCGCCGCCCTGACAAGCGCCTCTTCTCCCTCACCGACGCCGGCCACGACGCCCTGCGCGCCTACCTCGCGGACCCCCTCGGCCGCCCCACCGCCGTCCGTGACGGCCTCCTGGTCAAGGTCCAGTGCGCGGAACTCGGCGAACTGGCCGCCATACGCGCCGACATAGCCGACCGCATGGACTGGGCCCGCGCCAAGCTCACCGGCTACGAGCGCCTGCGCGAACGGCTGCTGGGCGGGCGTACGGAGGACGAGTTCCTGGCCGAGGCGGACCGGGTCGGCCCGTACCTCACCCTGCTGCGGGGCATCTCCTTCGAGGAGGAGAACCTGCGGTGGGGGGCGTTGGCGCTCCGGGTCCTCAAGGCGCGCTCCTCATGAACTCCCCGGACCTGAACCTTCTGCGGACGTTCCTCGCGGTGTACCGCTCCGGGTCCTTCACGGCCGCGGCGGGGCTGCTCGGCCTCTCGCAGTCCACGGTGACGGCGCAGATCCGTTCGCTGGAGCGGGAGTTGCGGCGTTCTCTCTTCGAGCGCCTGCCGCGTGGGGTTGCACCCACCCCGTTCGCCCGCGACTTGGCGTCCCGCGTGGCGGCTCCGCTGGGCGCGCTCGCGACCCGCTACTTGTGCGAACCCGAACTCACCTCGGGCGCCCTGGTCCCCCTCCACACCCCGGAAGACCCGCCCCTGAACACCGGCTGTCTGGCCCAACGCCCCGGCCACTCCTCCAACTTGGATGTGACCAGGGTGCGGGACGTGTTGCTGGAGGCGGGGCGCGGGTGGTGAGGGCAGCGCACGCTCCCGTCCGGGGTCGAGATGGCGAGCCGGTCAGGACGTGCCCGAGCGGCTCTCCTCGGCGAGGGCTCGCAGTTCTGCCATGTCCTCCTCGTCCAGGTCCAGTTGAGTCGCCGCGGTGAGGAGCGCGTCGATCTCGTCGCCCCGGTTCTGGTCCGCGAGGAACTGGGCGTAGTAGACGTAGGCGGTCTCGTCCTGGTGGGCGAGGGCTTCGCGGTAGCGGCGGTCGGCCTGGGTCCAGTCCTCCAACTCCTCATGCAGAAGGGCGAGGTTGAGGTAGGCGTTGGTCTCGCCGTCCTGCTCGGCGGCGGCCTCGTAGTGGCGTACGGCCTCCTCGGGGGAGTCGGTCTCGGCGAGGTGGAGGGCGTAGGCGAAGTGGGCGCCGGCGATCTCCTCGGCCAGCGCCTCGCGGAGGTGGGTGCCGGCCGACTCCAGCTCACCGAGGGCGTGTTCGGTCTCACCGAGTACGGCCAGTACGGACCGGTGTCCGGCGGCCAGCGCCTGCCGCAGCCAGGGCAGGGCCTCCTCGTACCTCTCCTCGTCGGCGAGCAGCCGGCCGAGGTTGCCGGCGGCCATGTCGTCGCCCCGCTCGATCGCCCGGGTGAGCAGGTCGACCGCCTCGTCGAGCCGTTCGTCGTCCTCGCTGAGGAAGGCGCCGTAGTCGTTGAGCGCGCGGGGGTTGTCCTCGGTGAGCGCCCGCCGGTAGTAGTCCTCGGCCTGCTCACGGTCACCCAGCTCGTCGGCCAGGACCGAGGCGATCATCAGGGTGACGTCACGACCGTTGTCGGCGGCCGCCCGGAGTGCCGCCAACGCCTCCTTGGGGCGCTCCAGTTCGATGAGGAGTTCGGCCAAGGCCTCGTAGGCCGCGGTGTTGCCCGCCCTGGCGGCGGCCTCGATGGTCCTGAGCGCGGCGCCGATGTCCGCCCACTCGGAGATGAGATCGAAGACCCGCTCCGCCACCTCGTCGTCCGGGCGGTTCCAGGCCCGCAGGTAGAGGGTGAGAGCGGCGGCGTGGTCACCGGCCGCGAGGCGCCGTTCGGCTTCGGCGGCGGGATTGCTGTCTGTCATGGGGACATCTTCTCGAACTGACGAACAGGCATTCACTGGCACCCCTGACTCAGCCGAGGGCAGCCGCCAGCAGGGCGAAGGCGGTGATGATGACGGCGACGCGGACGTAGTGGAAACGGTCCCAGCGGTGCAGCTGCTCCTTCCAGTCCCCGGGCAGGTTCTCGCTGGTCCACGCCTTGCTCCGGTTGTTGATCGGGACGAGCAGCAGCAGCGACATGATCACACTCACGATCAGCAGCGCGGCGGCGCCGACGACGAGGCCGGCGCCCTGGTGATGCCATCCCGCCACGGCCCAGACCGCGCTCAGCACCAGCGAGCCGATGTACCAGAACGGCATCAGAGTGCCAAGCATCCGGGCCCCGTGGGTCCGGCCGCGCAGGCCGCTGTCGCCTGGGAGCCCGTCGAGAATCGGGTTGACGACGAAGGCGACAGAGAACTCCACCCCCACCATCAGACCGACGACGACGGTGGTGAAGACCTCGAACGCGTTGAGCATGGCGACCCTCCTGGGTCCTAGCAGTGCTAGATAATGAGTCAACGCTAGCTCTGCCGTTGCTCTGTTGTCTAGCACTGCTAGAATCCGTCCATGTCGGTACAGGAACGCAAGGAGCGCGAGCGGGCCGGGCGTGAGCGCCTCATCGTGGCGACGGCCCGCGAACTCGCCGAGCGGCAGGGCTGGGACGCGGTCACCACCCGCAGGCTCGCCGAGCGCATCGAGTACAGCCAGCCCGTCCTCTACAGCCACTTCCGCGGCAAGCGCGAGATCATCGGCGCCGTCGCCCTGGAGGGTGCCGCCGAGCTGGCCACGGCGCTGCGGGCCGCGACCGCCGGGGCGGACGGCCCGCGCGCCCGGGTCACCGTCCTCGCCCGCGCCTACCTCGACTTCGCCGAGCGCAACCCGGCGGTCTACGACGCCATGTTCCGCCTCGACGGCGGCCTGGCCTTCGCCCACGAGGACACCCCGGAGCCGCTGAAGGACGCCTTCGCCGCCCTGCTGGAGAGCCTCGGCGAGGTCGCCGGGGCGGGCGTCCACCCGGCGCTGTTCACCGAGGTGTTCTGGGCGGCCCTGCACGGACTGACCACCCTGACCCGCGCGCGCCGACTGCCGCCGGAGGACGCCGGGCGGAGAGTGGAGCTGCTGGTGGACCGGCTCGCCGCACTGTGACGACAGCGCGGCGCCGGGTGTCCGGCTGTCCAGCTGTCCAGCTGTCCGAAGGCCGACGCCTCAGCGATCACCCGCGTACCAGCTCGCGCGGGCGCGCCGGTGGCCCGCTCGCGGGAATCTCGCAGAAGCCCGGCGGCCTTCCGGAGTCCCGCCCGGCCGTTCAGCTTTACCAGGCCCCCGGGCAGCGTCGCCACCACGCTCGCGCAGCAGGGACGGGATCGTGGCGGGACACCCGGAAACTTCCGACCAGCGGACCGCCTCGCACCCGTCGAGAGCAGGATGCCCGCGGCCGGCCTCGGCAGCCTGCGGATGGTCGCGCACATACCGGGCGATCGCCGCCTCCTCGCCCGCCAGGTCCGTCCCGCACACCTGTCTGCCCCCCGTCCCGCTGCCATGAGCTTCGGGCTCCGCGTCGACCACGCGCTCGCTCGACCGGCGATCCGCCCGTACACCGGCGGGACCGGCCGGCAACGCCCTGACAGGATGACCGCATGGAACGTGTACTTGGAATCGGCGGCTACTTCCTGCGCGCCGCCGACCCGACCGCCCTGAACGCCTGGTACCGCGACTGTCTGGGCCTGGACGCCGACGAGCACGGCCTGTGGCAGCAGGCGCCCGGCCCGACGGTGTTCGCGACGT
The DNA here is from genome assembly GCF_042721685.1 of Streptomyces sp. NPDC058459. Taxonomy (NCBI): domain Bacteria; kingdom Bacillati; phylum Actinomycetota; class Actinomycetes; order Kitasatosporales; family Streptomycetaceae; genus Streptomyces; species Streptomyces sp. NPDC058459. The sequence goes on from NZ_JBHXLV010000005.1 coordinate 22,123, forward strand.
TCGAGTCCGGGACCGACTACTTCGGGTCCCGCTCCCAGCAGGCCATGCTCAACTTCCGGGTCCGCGACCTGGACGCGATGCTCGCGCAACTGCGTGCCAAGGGCGCGGACGTGTCCGAGGACGTGCAGAGCATGGACGGTGTCGGCAGCTTCGGCTGGGTCACCGATCCGGAGGGCAACCGGATCGAGCTGTGGCAGCCCGCCTGAGCGGGGCCGGGGCCGGGGCCGGGCCTCACGTCCGGTCGCGCGCCGGCGGCCCGGTCAGCAGCCGGTGTTCGGCGGATTCGTAGCGGATGCGTTCCCGGTCGGCGCTCTTCCGGCCCGCGAGCAGGGTGACGAGCCAGCCGGCTAGGAAGCCCGCGGGGATGGAGGCGAGGGCGGGCGTGTTGTACGGGAACCAGTCGAAGTCGGCCTCCGGGAAGGCCGACAGGGGGCTTCCGGAGACGAGCGTGGTGCCCGGGGTCAGGGCCAGGACGGTGAGCGAGCCGACGATCAGCGTGGCGAGCAGCCCGGCCCGGCTGTAGCGGCGCCAGAAGAGGGTGTAGAGCAGCGCGGGCGCGATGGCCGACGCGCCGAGCGTGAAGGAGAGGGTGGCGAGCGGCTGCAGGCTGCGGTGCTGGGCGAGGGCCGCCACCAGGATGACGGGAATGCCCACCAGCAGGGCGCAGAAGCGGGCGAGGGTGAGTTCGCGCGCCGGTGACAGCGGGGTGGGGCGGGAGGCCGTCAGATCGTGGGCGAGGGCGTTGGCGCAGGCGAGCGTCATGCTCGCGACAGAGGCGAGGAGCGTGAGGAAGACGGCGGTGGTGACGGTCGCGAAGAGCAGGGCCTCGGGGCGGGAGAGGCCGGTGCCGAACGCGGCGCGGGCGCCGAGCAGGTAGGCGGTGGTGCCGTGCGGGTCGGCTCCGGCGATGCGCCGCTGTCCGAGCAGGGCGGTCGCCCCGGCGCAGATCACCACGAGCATCAGGATGAACAGGGTGACCGAGGAGACCGCCCAGGACATGGCCCGGCGGACCTGGCGCGGCGTTCCGGCGGTGTACATGCGCATGGTGACGTGCGGCAGACAGGCGGCGCCCAGCACGATGGCGCACTGGGTGCTCGCCATGTCGAGCGCGGGGTGGGGGCTGCCGACGTACTGCGCGCCCCAGCGCAGATAGCCGAGGCCGGCCCCGCTCCGGCTCGCCGCGGTGCGGAACAGCGCCCCGGTGCTCCAGCCGAAGGTGTGCAGGATCAGTCCGCTGACGACGAGTCCGGAGGTGAGCAGCATCACCGTCTTGAAGATCTGGACGAGCGCGGTGCCGCGCATCCCGCCGAGCGCCGCGTAGCTGATCATGAGTATCCCGGCTCCGGCCACGCAGCCGTTCTTCATGGCGGGCTCGGTGAACCCCAGTACGTAGGCGAGGAGTTCACCCACCCCGGCGAGCTGGACGACCATCATCGGGACGAGCGCGACGAGGGTGACGGCGCAGGCCGTGACGCGGACGCTCCGTGCGGGATGGCGGTGGCCGAGGACGTCGCCCATGGTGTAGCGGCCGGTGTTGTGGAGCGGCTCGGCGAGCAGGAACATCAGCAGGAGCAGGGACAGTACGGCACTGAGGGCGAGGACCACCCCGTCGTAGCCGCAGAGCGCGATGATGCCGCCGATGGTGAGCACGGTGGCGGCGGAGATGTAGTCACCGGCGATGGCGAGCCCGTTGCGCAGGGGCGAGAGGGACCGGTAGCCGGTGTAGAACTCGGCCAGGTCGTCCGCGTCCGGGCCGGTGAGCACGCAGAGCAGCAGGGTCAGTGCGACGACGGAGCAGAAGGCGGCCAGGGACCAGGACTGCGCGGGACCGCTGAACTCCGTCACCGGCCTCCTTCCCGGTGCGCGGGCGCCGGACACGACTGGCGGGCGCGGCGGGCCAGCGGGTCGACGAGCCGGTGCGCGGTGGCTTCGTAGAGCAGGACGGCCAGCCAGGTGACGGGGATCTGGGCGAGGGCCAGTACGAGACCGGTGGGCAGGCCGCCGGGCCCCGGGCGGGTCATGAGCGAGGGGGCCTTGACCGTGAGGGTGAGGAACACGACGAAGTAGCCGAGCGCGGTGAGGGACGCCACGCGGCGCTGCCAGCGGTGGGCGCGGCGCAGCAGGCGCAGGGTGCGGTGCCGGCCGGAGCGCCGGTCGGGCGGCTCCGGCGGTCCCTGGCCCGCCGACCAGCTGGGCTCGCGGCGGCCGGTGGGTAACTCGAAGCTGTCGTAGGACATTTGGGATCTCCTGGCGGGGACCGGGCCCGGGAAGAGACGGACCGCGTGCGCGGATCGAGTCACTGGCGGGTGGGCATGTGTCGGCCGACACTGAGACCTACCCCTGCCGCTATGTCGACATGTCTTCGCACGCGCTCCCGCTTTGACTCGCCCGAATCTAGATACGTATGGTCCAGGTATGCGGTTGAGCCGAGGAGTCGAGTGGGCCGTGCACACGCTGCTGAACCTGGCGTGGGCGGGCGGTGACGAGCCGGTGGCGGTGGCCACCCTCGCCGCCGGCCACGACCTGCCGCGCGCCTACCTCAACAAGCAGCTCCAGCTACTGGTCAAGGCCGGTCTGCTGGAGTCGGCGCCCGGCGCCCGCGGGGGCTTCCGCCCCGCGCGGGACCTCGCGTCGATGACGCTCCTCGATGTGGTCGACGCCATCGAGGGCCGCGAGCCGGTCTTCCGGTGCGGCGAGATCCGGCGGTGCGGAACCGTCGGCGCGTGCACGGTGAGCGACTTCAGCGCGGCGTGCGCGGTCAAGGCGTCGATGGACCGGGCCGAGCGGGCCTGGCGCGAGGCGCTGGCCGCGCAGACGCTGGCGGACGTACGCCTCCGGGCGGACGCGCACGCCCCCGCGATGGATACGGCGGTACGCCGGGCGTTCCGGCTGGACTGAACGGGACTGAAACAGAAATCGGACAGGGCGAGGTCTTGCCGCGCCCCTTTTCGGGAAGGTGAATCTGGATGAAAAACATCCTGGTTATCGGTGGTGGCTTCGCGGGTGTGTGGAGCGCCCTCGGCGCGGTCCGCACGGCGCGGGAGAACGGCACCGATCCCGCCGACATTCAGGTGACCCTGGTGAGCAGCGGCGACGATCTCGTGATCCGCCCCCGGCTCTACGAGGCCGCCCCCGAGAGCATGCGGGTGTCGCTGGACCGGGTCCTCGGCCCGGTGGGCGTCCGGCGCGTGGCAGCCACGGTCACCTCCATCGACACCGAGGCCCGCAGCGTGGTCGCCCTCGGGCGCGACGCACGCGAGATCGTCCTGCCGTACGACCGCCTGGTGCTCGCGGCGGGCAGCCAGGTCGTACGCCCCGAACTGCGCGGCGCGGAGCACCTGTTCGACGTAGACACCATGGGTGCGGCCGCCCGCCTGGACAACCACCTGCGGCGCGCGGCCGAACAGCAGCCCTTCGAGGGGCAGTTCACACCGTGGTGGTGGTCGGAGCAGGCTTCACCGGCCTCGAAATAGCCACCGAACTGACCGAGCGCCTGCGGGAGATGGCCCCCGCCGAACGCCACGACGAGGTACGGGTCGTACTGGTCGAGCGCGCGGACGTCGTGGGCCCGGAGCTGGGTGCGGGACCGCGTCCGCACATCACCGGCGTCCTGGCCGAACTCGGCGTGGAGCCGCGCCTCGGGGTGACCCTCGAAGAGGCCGGGGAACGCTCGGTCACCCTGTCCGACGGTGATGTCGTCCCCACCGCCGCCACGGTCTGGACGGCCGGCATGCGGGCCAGCGACCTCACCGCCCTCGTACCCGGCGAGCGTGACCGCATCGGCCGGCTGCTGGTCGACGACCACCTGCGCGTCCGGGGCGTCCCCGGCGTCTACGCGGCGGGCGACACCGCCGCCGCCCGCGCCGAGGGCGAGCACCTGGTGACGCAGAGCTGCCAGCACGCCGTGCCGCTGGGGAAGTTCGCCGGCCGCAACGTGGCCGCCGACCTCCTCGGCCTCGACCTCGTCCCGTTCGCCCCCGACCCGTACGTCACCTGCCTCGACCTCGGCCCCGCCGGAGCGGTGCTGACCTCGGGCTGGGACCGCTCGGTGCAACTGACCGGGCAGGAGGCCAAGAAGCTGAAGCAGCGGATCAACACCGAGTGGATCTACCCGCCGGTGGACGACCCTGAGAAGATCATCCACGCCGCCGACCACCGCACCACCTGGCCCACGGATGCGGCGACCGCCCAGGCGTGAGCATGCCACGCTGCCTGCCTGCTTGTGACATGGCCGGCCGGAAGCGGGCGGCCACTCAACGCCGCACGGGCATTGTCAGTGGCGGGTGGCACGACCGTCGGCATGGTCTTTCTACGCACGGCTCCCTCGCGTCCGTTCGACGCCACGGCAGTCTTTCCTGAGCTGACCCCGTTGGCGCGAACCGCGATACGGCTGCACCCGCGTCCCGGGGCGCCCTCGGTGCGGGACAGTTCGGTCGGCGGACCTCTGCTGTGGCCCGCGGCGGAGCCGCGGCCGCACCGCGAGAGCACGCAGCTCCAGGACGCGGGTTCCGCGAGTACCCAGTAGCCGTTCGGCGGGAAAGACGCAGGCGGGCCCGGCTGCACCGTGATCCCGACGGTCCGAAGTACACACCCGAGGAGTCCGCGATCAAGGCGCGCCATGACGCGGCGCTCGAAGAGCGGCTCCAGGGCGGCCCGCCGCCTGCGAAGTGCCTGGTCCCCATACTGCCCGTGGCCCAGCTCTACGTACGTGATGTACCCCTGCTGCGGCCGCCCGGACAGGCCGACGTGCTCCAGTGCTGCGATGTCCCTACGACCACGAACCGGATACCAAGCCGTCGACCGCCCTGTTCTGGCCCATGTGCCGGAGCCGTGCCTGCTGGCAGGCGTGGACAGCTCGTACGCGATATCGACATTGGACAACACGCATCTCTGTGTCTGCCCGGCGTCTGCGGAGCATCCGCATACCGACCTGATCCAGTGAGTTGCTGCTGACGTCAGAGTGCCCATCCGAGCGCGCCCGCGATCCCGCACCACGCACACATCAGCGGCTACGCGGGGTCCAGCACGGGCTTCGCGGGGAGCCCGCCGTTCTTCTCGCAGCGCAGTTCCTTGGCCATGGCTAGGGAGAAGGAGTGGGCGACGGTGGCGTAGGCATCTTTCAGCCCCTTGATGTTGTCCTGGGGGTCCTTCGAGACGGCCCAGTGCTCCACGCCGATTTCGATGTGGGTCGCTCCCGACGAGCCCGCCAACTCGTCGCTCGTGCATGCGAACTGGATATATGCCATGTCCGCCGCCGTCACGGCCCGCTCCCCCATCTTCAGCACGGTGAACTTAGGGTCCGGGGTGCCCGTCGAAACGGTATCGATCCGTGTCCACGTGATCCTGAGGTCGAAATCCGGCGAATCTCTGGGCGTGTAGATGCGGCAGGCGTCACCGCGATACACCGTGGGGTTCCAAAGGGCCTCGACGAAGTCCGTGCTGGCCTTCGCGACCGTGTACCCCTTTCCCGACGCCTCGAATCTGGACGACCCCGTGATCACCTTGAGCGCCTTGGCCGCGTCGACGGAGATGGCGTGGCCACCGCAGAGTTGTGTCCCCGCTACGACCTTGTAGTCCGGCGAAGCCCTGTCCTCGTCCCCGCCACAGCCCGTGGCCCCAAGAAACAACGGGCCGGCCACGGCCGCAGAAAGGAGCACCGCCCGCACCGATCTACGACTCATCACTGTTCGCATCCTTACGTGTCCTAGATCGTCCACCGGTCTCAGCCGGTCTCCGGGTCGTTGCCCTGCTGCTTCTCTCGATCGTTGCCGACTCCATAGCCGAGCAGCATCGATTGGCGTAGATCCTGGGTGAAAGCGCTGTGGGGGTCCACGGCATTGCGCCGGAGGAAGTCCCGCATCGGCGCCTCGGCCATGGTCTCACCGGCGGAGTAGATCTTGTCCTTCTCGTCGTCGGTGAGATCCTCAAGCTTCTCCTGGTGCCCATCCACCGAGTTGTCGGAGACATCACCGACCACCTGCCCGATGAACTGTTCAGCGGCCCCGCTCGCCGTATCGGTCGCCAGCGGAATGAGCACCGCGGCGGCGCCCACGGCCGCGGTGGCGGGCAGGAAGGCGACGCCTGCCGCGACGCCCGCCGTGGCGCCGAACTCGACCCAGCCCGCCCGCTTGGCGACCGCCTTCTCGTAGTCCTCGTGGGTCTTGAGGTTCGTCGCCTCGACCTGGTCGGCCCGCGACTGGTCGAGCATGCCCTGCACCTGGGCGCCCGTGAGCACGGTCGCCCTGGCCCTGGCTTGGACTTCGTCGGTGATCTTTCCGTCCGGGCCCACCGTCTCTTCCAGCGCACTGCGGGTGTACACCTGCTCCGCCGTCGAGAGCGTCGCGTAGGCGTCCGGATGCTGGCCCATGGTGCTGAGGAAGCCCCGGACGACACTCCGCCCGTTCCCGTCCACGGTGTCCGAGAAGTCGAGGTGGCCGTCCGGATTCCTGCCCGGCGCGAACACGCTGTCCGGATCGTTCTTGTCCAGGGCCCAGTTGATGTCGTCGATGTAGCCGGCGCCCATGGTGCCCAGGCTGTCGGCCATCGCCTCGTGGTGCTCCTTGAGCAGACCCGGGTCCGAGGAGTACGTCTCCATGACCTTCTGCATGATCGCGGCGTTGTCCGCGTCGCGCACCACGTGGGCGTCCGGGTGTCCGGCGGGGTAGCCGAGGGTCGCCGCCTCCAGGGCGTGGCCGAGGGCGTCGGGCATCTGGTCGAGCGACGCCTTGTGCTCCTTCGGGTCGGTCGAGTTGACGTCCGGGAAGGACTCCCACTTCTCATTGGTGAAGAAGTCCAGGTAGTTGTCGATCTTCCCGCCGTCCTTGTTCTCCCCGAGGTCGGCCGTGGCGCCGTGATTGACCGTGCCGTCCTCGTTGTAGGCGGTCGGAGCGTCGCTGAAGAACTTCTTCGCCGCTTCCGGACTGTTGCCGAGCGCCTCCAGCATGGCGGTGGCCGGGTCGTAACCGGCTCCGTTCACGCCAGAGGGGTTGAACGGGTTCTTGAGCCAACTGTTCACCACCTTGTTCTCGGCGAACATGAACGGGTCCTTGGCATGCAGCTGCGCGACGTGTTCGGCGATCGGGTTGAGGAACTTCGCGTCGTAGTTCCCGTTCCGCATGATCCCGCCGAGCAGCTGGTATCCGAACGGCCCGCCGTAATCGTGCTTGGCCAGCGGAATGCGCTCCGTACCCAGCTTGCGCAGTTCCGGACCCCACTTGTCGGTGAATTCTTTGTCGTGGGAGGCGGTGGCCAGGTTGAGGCCGAGGTTCTTCTGAAGCTCCTGGACGTCCTTGAGGCGTTCCGGGTCGACCTTGCTGTAGTCGTACGTGTCCGTGGAGAGCTGACCGAAGAACGCGAGTGATTTCTCGGGGCCGAGATTCCCGTAGAAATCCTTGGAGAATTCCACCGATGAACTGTTGTCCTTCAACAGCTCGTTGAGCTGCTGGAGTTCGGCATGCGTGAGATCGCGGCCCTTGGCCGCCAGAGCGGCGGCACGGGCGGCCTCCTCCTGGTCCAGCTTGGTGTACGTCGGAGCGCTGAAGTCCTTGCGGTCGGTGACATTGGCTTCCAGGGCGTTCTTGAAGGCGAGATCGGTGTCGTTGCAGTTGTCGACGATGAGGTCGATCTTCTTCTGCCACGACTCGATGTTCCGCTTCTCCTGCTGCAGAAGATCCATGTAGTCGGGGTCGTGCCGCGCCACGTGGAGTTCGGACAACGGCTCACGCGCCGTGACCTTGCCCCTGTCGTCCACGCGGATGCCGGCCGCCGGCCCCTCGTGATCCCGGATGTCGACCAGCTCGTCCTGGGCCATTTTGATGGCCGCGTGACCGTCTTCCAGGATCAGCTTCACACCCCTGGCCTCGGCCGCGGCGTCCTCGAACTTCTTGACCGTCTTACCGATGAACGCCTTGGTGACTCCCGCGTTGACGCCCTCCCAGTCGGCCTTGTCCGCTTTCGCCTTCATCCCGTCGGCGGCGTCGGCGGCAAGCTTGTGCAGTTTCCCCGCCATCTCCGACCAATCATCGGCAGCGGCCTTCAACTTCCCGACCGGGGCATGGATGATGTCCTCGTACTTCAGCATGTCGCGTGCTCCCCCGAGCCCTATTTCATGTCTTCCGAAAGCACGGAAATCTGCGTCAGCTCTGCCACGATCTTCACTTCATCCTGAGCGTGCCGGGCCTTGCTGTAATCGAGGTGATTCGAGATCTGCCCGCAGGCGTCCAGCAATGTCCTCAGCTGCGTCTGCCAGAAGTCGTGCACCTTCAGCACGGCCGAACCACTCGCGAAGTTCCCATTGGTCAGCGCGGTCGCCGCGTCGAACGTGGCGGGACGGGCGATGTCGCCCTCCTTCCCCAGCCGGCCCAGCAGGTCATACGCGTCACTGCCGATGGCGCCGAGGTCGTCCCGATTGACCACCAGGTCATACCCGCCCCCGCCGCCTCCGCTACCCTCGGCCGGAACGCTGTTGATCCGCATGGCACTTCGCTTGGCAGCCGCCGTGCGCATTTCAGCCCATTCTTGCTCGAACGTCACGAATTCCCCCAAGTCCATCCGGCAAGGCCACTCCACCATAGTCGCGCGGCCACCGACCTGATCATCGCTCTTGTATAACCAACATCCCGCGAGGGGAGCGATAGTTGATTTTCGAGTGGCCGGATGTGAACGCACGATGCACCGTCACTCCGCACGGAAGCGGTAGCTGCTGTCGCCGACCCGGGTGCAGGAATCACCGCCTTCATCTGCGACGAAACGACCAGTTGCGGTGCAAGTCCGGGCTGCCGATCAGAGGGACGAGGCATACCGGAGCGCCGGGGGGGCGAGCGGCGCGAGTCGACTTCAGTCCGGTCAGATCGTTGGGGGTGCCTTGGCGGCTGCGGTTGACACCTCACGACCGTTCATCGCCGACGGAGTAGCAGCCGTGGAGGATCAAGCAAGCTGTGATCCACGGCCACCGCCGTGGCGAGTTGCGCCTGCGACAACGGCGGCCGGCTGAGCGAGCAGTGGGACCCGCGTATCAGCCCGGCGCTGAGGCCACTTACACCAATGACAGTTTCCGCCACCACCACCACCGTCTACGGCGTCCCGGTCAGCGGAAGCAGCGCACCCGAAGCCCCGCAGGCGTCCAACCTGCTGCGGGTGCGAGCCGCGCGAGGCGCCCTTAGGCTCGAAGCGCCGCGCACGCGTATCAGTGCGGCGCTCGCACGACCCTGTCGAGACACGGAGCGACTCATGACAGAGGACCAGGTCAGCCGCAACCTCAAGGGGATGGACGATCTCGATTTCACCGGGTGGAACACGGCGGACTGGAACGGTGTGTTCGCCCACCACCACACCGATGACGTCCTGGTGGACTGGAAGGGTCAGACGCCGACCCATGGAGTCCAGCAGCACATCGACGCGATGAAGGCTTATATCGAGTTGGCCGGCGGTACGCCCCCGCAGATCACCGCACACCCCATCGCCTTCGGGTCCGGCGACTGGACCTGCGTCGTCGGCGAGTTCGAGGGCGGCGGGCGCATGGTGACCGTTGCGAAGTGGCAAGACGGCGCGATCGCCGAGGAGTACATCTGGGCGTGATGCCCCGGCGATCCCCTAGCGACAGGCGCGGCATCCCCACCCGGACCGTAGTGCTCCCCAGGACCCCGGAGCGGGCCGAGCAGCCCGAGTCCCGGTGGCGGCGATCGGGCACGTCCGCCGGGAAGCGGGCGCCAGCGATCGGCTGACATCCCAGGAAAAGCGAGAGTCGTGCTCATGCGCATTGTGATCATCGGGGCCGGAAGCATGGCCGAGGGCATTGCCACCCGCGCGCTGACCGGCAGTCACAGCGTCGGCCTGCTCGACAGGAATCCGGGCAAGGCAGCGGGCGTCGCCGACGAGCTGCGCCGACGTGTCCCCGGGGCAGAGGTCGCGGCAGGCGAGCGAGCGGATGTGGCCGGGGCGGATGTCGTCGTACTGGCTCTGCCCTACCCCGCAGGCAAGGACGTGGCCGCGGAGTACGGGCAGCTCCTCGACGGCAGGGTCGTCGTGGACATCTCCAACCCGGTCGACTTCGCCACCTTCGACTCGCTCACCGTGCCGGCGGGAACCTCCGCAGCGGAGGAGATCGCCCACGTCGCGTCGGCCGGGGCACGGGTGGTGAAGGCCTTCAACACGAACTTCGCCGCCACCCTGGTCGCGGGAGAGGTGGCCGGTACGCCCCTGGACGTGTTCATCGCGGGCGACGACCCCGCGGCGAAGAGGACGGTGGCCGACCTCGTCACCTCCGGCGGTATGCGCCCCCTCGACGCCGGTCCCCTCAGGCGCGCCCGGGAACTCGAGGGCTTCCAGCTCCTCCAGATGGCCATGCAAGAGACCCTGGGCACCAACTGGGCCAGCGCCGTCACGATCCTTCCCTGACCGAGGCGCTGACCGGCGCATCGGCACCTGCACCTGCACCTGCACCCACACCGCCATGCCGACGCCGGTCACGCTCCACGACGACTACCAGGTGCTGCCGGCGGTGGGTACCTGCGGCGCGTGGAACCCGTACGAGGCCGACGCCGCGATCTCGCGCATGGTCCGTGCCGGGGGCGAGCCGGTCACCGTGTCCGCCCTGGGCTGCGAACTGCAGGCTGACTGGAACTTCCCGTCGGCGAAGCCATATTCGGCCGGGAACGACGGACAGGAAGCCGGTGGCGGCCAGCCGCGCCCGCGCCCGCGCGGTCAAGGGAGGCGGGGCGGGCCGAAGCCCTCGCTCGTGGCGAGGTAGAAGACCGGCAGTACGAGGAAAAGGCCGAGCGCCACCAGCGGATGGAGAACCGTCCCCAGGACTCCGGCCAGAGCGTAGGCGCCGACACCGATCCAGGAGCGGAGAGTACCGTGCCGCAGGTAGTTCGGTTCCACGCCCTGGGCGAGAAGCTCTGGCCGCCGCCGTAGATGGCGGTAGAGGACGACCCAGCTCAGGCACATCGCGGCGGCTGCGCGCGCGTCGGGCCCGGCCGGGCCTTCGCGCAGCGCGTCGGAGACCACACGGGTGGGGAAGGGCAGCGCGGCGGTCGTGAACAGCAGCAGGAGGTTCGCTGCCTGCAGGCCGCGGTCCATCGCGTGGACGCGGGCGAAGGCCTGGTGGTGGTTGAGCCAGATCACCGCGACGTAGCTGAAGGATGCGAGATAGCCGAGGTAGGCGGGCCACTGCTGGAACAGGGCGTGCGCCAGACCTCCCGGCCGGTGCGGGGGGTCGGTCAGCTGTAGTACGAGGATGGTGACGGCGATGGCGAAGACGCCGTCGCTGAACGCCTCGGCGCGTGCGGTGTCCGAACGCATGAACCGCCGACCGCGACCGCCGCTCATCCCACCGCTCCTTCGAGGCAGGCGACCCCTGCGCGCGCGCCGCCACCAGCAGCCGATCACAGCCCTCGCCGGTGGGCGACCGGAACCGGCGTCCACCGGGCGGGACCATCCCGCGTTCGCGGCGACACCGGCTGCGGGACGGCGAGGGACCGCACCGCCGGCACCGTACTCGTCGCGCCGGGGCAGCGACGGCGTGGCACACTGCCGCGAGGGGGCCCAGCCGCTGTCGCGGCATCCTCGTGCCCTGTCGGAGACACACCCATGACCACCACGGCCCGTACTGCCGCACCGCGCGGCCCGCTGGCGCTGCCGTTGTTCCGCTCGTTGTGGCTCGCGCAGTTGGCCTCGGGGATCGGCGGGTGGATGCAGACCGTGGCCGCGCAGTGGATGCTGGTCAGCCGTCCGGGTGCGGCCACCTGGGTGTCGCTGGTGCAGGCCGCGAGTCTGCTGCCGATGCTGTTCGTGTCGCTGCCCGCCGGCGTGCTCGCGGACGTGCTGGACCGGCGGCGGCTCCTGATCGCGGTGCAGGTGTCGATGGCCGTCGGGGCGGGCGCGCTCGCCGCGCTGACCGCGGCCGGGCTGACCACCCCGGCACTGCTGATCGCGGTGACGTTCGTGCTCGGCTGCGGCCAGGCCCTGGGCAACCCCGCCTGGCAGGCCATCCAGCCGGAACTGGTGCCGCGCGAGCAGATCCCGGCCGCCGCTGCCCTGGGCAGCATGGGCGTCAACGTGGCCCGCGCGATCGGCCCGGCCCTGGCCGGGGTGCTGCTGACAGTGACCAGCACCTGGGTGCTGTTCACCCTCAACGCGGTCTCCTACCTCGCGGTGGTCGGGGCCCTGCTGGCCTGGCGCCGTGCGGAGCCCGCCGACGCTGAGCCCGAAACCGCCGCGCGCGCACTGCGCGCCGGAGCCCGCTACGTCCGCCACGCGCCGGGCGTGCGACGCATCCTGGCGCGGGCCGCCCTGTTCGTCCTGCCGGCCTCCGCGCTGTGGGCCCTGCTGCCCGTCGTCGCCTCCGACCGCCTGCACCAGGGCTCGGGCGGCTACGGCCTCCTGCTGGCGGCCCTCGGTCTGGGCGCGGTGCTGGGCGCCGCCCTGATGGGCCGGGCACGGCGAATCCTGACACCCAGTCGCCTGGTGGCGGCAGCGAGCGCGCTGTTCGCCCTGGGCACCCTGGGCGCGGCACTCATGCACAGCCTCGTCGTGGTCACCGTGCTCATGGTCCCCACCGGCCTGGGCTGGCTCCTCGCGCTGTCCGCACTCAACACCACGATGCAGCTCAGCCTGCCGGCCTGGGTCCGCGCCCGCGGGCTCGCCGTCTACCTGGTGGTGTTCATGGGCGGCCAGGGAATCGGCTCCCTGCTGTGGGGACTGCTCGCCCGCCCGCTCACCACCACCGGCGCGCTGGTCCTGGCCGCCGCCCTGCTCCTGCTCACCGCCCTCACCATGCCGCTGCTGCCCCTGCTGCCGCAGTCGGGCACGCTGGACCGGACACCGGTCGCCGCCTGGCCGGAACCCGCGCTGTCCTTCCTCCCCGACCACGACAGCGGCCCGGTACTCGTCCAGGTCGAATACCGTGTCGGTGACAGCGAGGCCCCCGGGTTCCTCGCGGCGGCCCGCCACCTGGGCACCTCCCGCCGCCGCACCGGCGCCACCCGCTGGGGCATGTTCCGCGACACTGCCAGCCCGGACCGCTATCTCGAGGTCTTCGAACTCCCCAGCTGGGACGAGCACCTGAGACAGCATCACAGTCGCACCACCGGTTACGACCAGGAACTCCTGGACGCGGTACGGGCGTACGCCACCGCCGAGCCCCAGGTCCGCCACCTGATGACCGCCCGCCCCGAGGGCAACCCCCCGTGACCGGCCCGTACCGCCTCCCCGGATGGACGCCTCGCGGTCCAGGGCTGCGACGAACGAGTACGGCCGGCCGGGGGCGGAACGGACAGGCAACACGGTAAGAACATCCGTTCCTATCTAGTGTACGTTTGTTCTTATGCGTGAGAAGAAGACGTCCGACGGACCGGAGACGGCGCGTGGCGAGGGGCGACGCACCCGCCGCCACGACCCACAGCGCAGGGAGCGCATACTCGACGCATCGCTGGACGTGCTTGTCGAGGACGGCGTGGCCGGGATCACGCACCGCAAGGTGGCGGCCCGCGCGGACGTGCCGCTGGGCTCCGTCACGTATCACTTCGCGAGCCTGACCGAACTGTGCGGCCAGGCGTTCGCCTGGTACGTCGAGCAGCGGAGCGCCGAGTACGAGGCGCTCTTCGCCGAGGTGACCTCGCGCGAGGAGCTGATCGACGTCCTGGTGGAACTGGTGCGGGGAGTGCCGTCCCGGCACCGCGGTGCGGTCCTCGGCTTCGAGCTGCGCCTGGCCGCGCTGCGCGATCCCGCGCTGCGCGCACTGACCCAGGAGTGGACCAGGTCCAGCCGGGCGGTGCTGGCCCGCTTCGACGGGCCCGAGGCCGCCGACCGCCTCGACGCCCTCCTGGAAGGCATGATCATGCACACGCTCCTGTCCACGGAACAGGAGCCGCGTGAGGAGATACGGGCAGCCATCGTGCACACGCTCGGTCCGACCAGCGGCACCGGCAGGTGAACATCCGCACCGCGAGCCCGAGGGCCCGCGAGACGACGAACGCCGTCCGGTCGACCCACCTGGTCTTCGCCCTCCTGGGCCTGGCCGGGGCGACATGGGCGTCCCGGCTGCCGCAGATCCAGGAACGGATGAACCTGGACGCAGCGTCCGTAGGTCTGCTGCTGCTGTTCCTCGCGGCCGGGGGGCTGGTGGCCCTTCCTCTGGCCGGCCCCTTCGTCGCTCGTACCGGGCCGCGCCGGGCCGTCACCACGGTGGCCGTCGCGGTAGGTGCCGGTCTCGGCGCAGTCGCGTCCGGTTTCGCTCTCTGGCCGCCTCTGCTCCTGGCCGGACTCTTCGTGCTGGGCACCGCCACGGGGTTCTGGGACGTCGCGGTCAGCGTGCACGCGGCGGCCCTGGAACGACGGCTCGGGCAGACCCTGATGCCTCGCTTCTTCGCGGGTTTCAGCGTCGGCACGGTCGCGGGCGCCTGCCTCGGCGCGCTGATGACGGTGCTGCGTGTTCCGGTGAGTCTGCACATCGGTGCGGTCGGACTGCTCGTCGCCGTGGCGACACCGGCGGCCGTCCGGCACTTCCTGCCCCGGACCGCTCTCACGTCGCCGTCATCACCAGGCGAGGCGCGCGGGTCCTGGGCAACCGCCTGGCGCGATCCACGCACCGTGCTCCTCGGTCTCGTAGCCCTCGCCTTCGCACTGGCGGAAGGAGCGGGCGGCAACTGGATCAGCCTCGCCGTCATCGACCGCCACCACACCACGCCGGTCGTCGGGACCCTCGCCTACGCGGCCTTCCTCACGGCCGTCACCCTGGGCCGCTGGCTCGGACCGCTGATCGTCGGCCGCCTGGGCAGGCCCGGCGCACTGCGCGCGGCGGCCTGCGCCGCCTGCCTCGGTGTCGTCCTGTTCACGACCGGGGCCGGCCTGTGGACGGGCTTCGCCGGAGCGCTGCTGTGGGGAGCGGGCGCCGCACTCGGCTTTCCCCTCGGCCTGAGCGCCGGCGCGGACGACCCCGCCCACGCGGCCGCCCGGGTCGGGGTGATCACCTCGATCGGATACTGCGGTTTCGCCTGCGGCCCACCGCTGATCGGAGCCCTCGCCGACCGGACCGGCCTCGCCCACGCACTCCTGGTGATCGCCGCCGTCATGGCCACCTCGCTCGTCCTCGCCGGCGCGGCTCGTGCCACCCCACGGGTCACGCACAGGGAACAGCCGACACCCGTACGGCCACGACCACTTGAACACCCGTACCGAGGAGAACACCGTGCCGACCACCACCCCCGCCATCAGCGTCAGTGACGCCGACCTGGATGATCTCCGCGCCCGGCTGCGCGCCACCCGGTGGCCCGAGCCCTGGCCGGTGAACGGCTGGGAGGCGGGCACCGATGCCGCCGAACTCCGCCGCCTCGTCGCGTACTGGGCCTCGGACTACGACTGGCGGACCCACGAAGCCGCCGTCAACGCCCTGCCCTCCCACTTCGCCGACATCGACGGCACCCCGGTGCACTACCTCCGTTACGACGCCGAGCACCCGCACGCCCTGCCGATCGTGCTCACCCACGGCTGGCCGAGCACCGTCCTGGAACTCAGCACCCTCGCCGAACGACTGGCCGCGCCCTCCCGTCACGGCGGCGACGCGCGGGACGCCTTCAGCGTCATCGTCCCCTCGCTGCCCGGCTTCGTCTTCTCCCCCCAGCGTCCCGCCCTCGACGGCAGCGAGCAGACCCACGACCTCTGGCACCGGCTGATGCACGACCACCTCGGCTTCCGGCGGTACGCGGCCCACGGCGGAGACCTCGGCGCCGGCATCACCTCACGGCTCGCCGAAGCCCGACCGGAGTCCGTCATCGGCATCCACCTGCTCGCCGTCGCGGCACCAGCCGACCCCGACCCGGCCTCCCTGACCCCCGACGAGCACGCCCACCTCGCCTCCGCCACGGCCTGGCAGGCGGAGGAAGGCGGCTACATGCACCAGCAGAACACCCGCCCCCTCACCCTCGCGCCCGCCCTCAGCGACTCCCCCGCCGGACTGCTCTCCTGGCTCCTGGAGAAGTACCGCGCGTGGAGCGACTGCGGAGGCGACCTGTCGACGCGCTTCAGCGACGACTTCCTCCTCACCCAGGCTTCCCTCTACTGGTTCACCGGCACCATCTCCACGTCCTTCCGCCCGTACTACGAGTACGCCCACCACCTGACGCGCCGGGTACGGCGGGTGGACGTCCCCACTGCCCTCGCCCTGTTCCCGGCCGACCTCTCGCGACCGCCACGGAGCTGGGCCGAACGCACGTACCACCTCACGCGCTACACCCGCATGCCCCGCGGCGGACACTTCGCCGCCCACGAGGAACCCGCCCTGCTCGCCGACGACATCACCGCGTTCTTCCGTGACCTCCGCACCCCCCGTCCCTGAGCCACCCGGCCGAGCGCGTCGGTACGTGGAGGGCGACGCGCTGGACGGACCGGCGGGGGATGCTCTTCCCCAGGACCTCAGCCGGGCTTTCTCGGCGAGCGCGGTCCCGAAGTCCCGTCCCGCTCGGCCCGGCTGTCGCTGAGCGCGCGGAGTGTGGTGAGACCGGCGGTGATCGCGGGTTCGTGACCTGTGCCGTGCCGGACGGCGGTCTCGATCGTGCGGGTGAGGGTGCCGTCCGTCACCGGCCGCGCCACCAGCGTCGGCGGCAGGTGGACCGCGGCCATGCGGGGGATGAGGACGGTGTGGCCGCTGCTCGCGGCGAGGGCGATCATCGCGGAGAAGTCGGTGCAGGTGTGGCGGATCTGTGGGGCGAAACCCGCCGATCGGCACGCCTGGAGAACCGCGTCTCCGCAGGCAGTCCGCGGTGGGGCGGTGATCCACGAGGTGTTCGCAAGCTCCCGCAGGTCGATCGGAGTCCTCTCGGCACGGTACGCCGGGTGGTCGTGTCGCAGGACGGCGACCAGCGGATCGGTCCGCAGGACGTGGGTCTCGACGCCGGGGTGCGGTGGCGTGGCCAGGTTGGTGTAGCGGTAGAGCAGGGCGATGTCGACGCGTCGCTGGAGCAACAGCCGTACGGCGGTTTCCGGTTCGGCCTCGGTGATGTGCAGGAGGAGGTTCGCGTGGGTATTTTCCAGGGCTTCGCTGAGGGGGGCGGCCAGAGGGGCGAGGGCGCTGGGGAAGCAGGCGAGGTGGACGGGGCCGAAGGGCTCGCCCACGACGGTGCGCAGCCGTTCTCGGGCGTGTTCCAGGGCGGTGAGCACCTGCTCGGTGTCGTCGGCCAGCTGCCGCCCGGTGCTGGTGAGCTGGACGGAGCGGCCGGTGCGCTCCAGGAGGCGTGTGCCGGTCTCCTCCTCCAGCAGTCGTAGCTGCTGCGAGACGGCGGAGGGCGTGACGCCGTGCAGCTCGGCCACCGCGGTCACCGTGCCGTGGGCGGCCAGATCGCGGAGCAGGACGAGCCGTCGAACATCGAGCATTAGTTCATCTTAAAGAGTGGGTGTAGGGAATGTAGCTGGACATGGGAACGTGTGTACGGCGACCCTGGAAGCTCCAGTCCAGGCCCCGAGCAGCGCCAGGAGAGTTCCGTGCGTGCCACCGTGATCCACGGCCCCAACGACATCCGGATCGAGGAGGTGCCCGACCCGGTCGTCCGGCATCCCACCGACGCGGTGGTCCGCGTGGTGAACGCCTGCATCTGCGGCAGCGACCTGTGGGCGTACCGCGGTGTCGCCGCGCGCACGGCCGGCCAGCGGATCGGCCATGAGTTCCTCGGCGTCGTCGAGGCGACAGGCGCCGAGGTGCGGGGCTTCCGCCCCGGCGACTTCGTGGTCGCCCCGTTCGTATGGTCGGACGGCACCTGTGACTTCTGCCGTGAGGGGCTGCACACCTCCTGCCCCGAGGGCGGCTTCTGGGGCGAGGTCGGCTCCGACGGCGGCCAGGGCGAGGCGGTGCGGGTGCCGTTCGCCGACGGCACCCTGGTGGCGCTGCCCGCGGAGACCGTCGGCGAGGAGAAGCTGCTGCCCGGCCTGCTGGCGCTGTCCGACGTGATGAGTACCGGCCACCACGCGGCCGTGACGGCCGGGGTGCGGCCGGGTGCCACTGTCGCGGTGGTCGGTGACGGCGCGGTCGGCCTCTGCGGTGTGCTGGCCGCCCGGCGGCTCGGCGCGGGACGGATCATCGCGCTGGGCCGGCACGAGGCGCGCACCGCTGTCGCCCGCGGTTTCGGCGCCGACGACGTGGTCGCCGAGCGGGGCGAAGCGGCGATCGAGGCGGTCAAGGAGCTGACCGGCGGTCAGGGCGCCCACGCCGTGCTGGAGGCCGTCGGCACCGAGGAGTCCATGCGCACCGCCATCTCGATCGCCCGCGACGGCGGCGCGGTCGGCTATGTCGGCGTCCCGCACGGCGGCAGCACCGGCGTCGACATAGGCCAGATGTTCGGCCGAAACGTCTCGCTGCGCGGCGGCGTGGCCCCGGCCCGCGCCTACATTCCCGAGTTGCTGCCGGACGTCCTGTCCGGCGCGATCGACCCCGGCCTGGTCTTCGACCAGACCGTCGCCCTCGACGGGGTGCCCGGCGGCTACCATGCCATGGACACCCGCGAGGCGCTGAAGGTCCGCATAGCCTTCTGACATCTTCGTTCTGCCTGGTCGGAGGCCATAGGGCGCTCTGCGCGGTTCCGGACCGGCCCGGCAGCACCTGTCCCGTAGAGACCGTATCGCTGTTTCCGTCCGAGGAGAGTCGCATGAAGATCGTGATCGCCGGCGGGCACGGCCAGATCGCCCGGCGTCTGGGCCGGTTGCTCGCGGCCCGCGGTGACAGCGTCGTCGGGATCGTCCGCGACGCGGGCCACGGCAGCGACCTGCGAGCGGACGGGACGGAGCCCGTCGTCTGCGATCTTGAAAAGGCGTCGTGTGACGATGTCGCCGCGATCGTGTCCGGAGCGGAGGCCGTGGTGTTCGCGGCCGGTGCGGGGCCGGGCAGTGGCGCGGCCCGTAAGCACACCGTGGATCATCAGGCCGCGGTCCTTCTCGCCGACGCCGCGCTGCGGACCGGCGTCCGGCGGTACGTGATGGTCTCCACCCGCGGCGCGGGCAGTCCGCCCCCTGCCCACGCCGACGACATCTGGGCCGCCTATGTGCGCGCCAAGACCGCTGCGGACGACCACCTCATGGCCCAGGATCTCGACTGGACCGTCCTGCGCCCCGCCGCCCTGACGAACGAGCCCGGCACCGGCACCGTTCGCCTCACCGCCGAGCGAAGCGTCGGAGAGGTCACCCGGGACGATGTCGCCCAAGTCCTGGTCGCACTGCTCGACACCCCCGCGACCGCAGGACTCGTCCTGGAACTCGCCGAAGGACCCGTCCCGGTCGGCGAAGCGGTGTCGTACGCCGCGAAAGCCCGCACCGGACAGCGCGGACTGCACCGGTAGCACCGGCGCGGTCAGTCCTCTCGGCGACTGTCGGCCGGCACCCGGAAGTCCCGGCAGATACGCCGGTGCCGCGTCGGCTCGAAGGAGTCACGTCGCCGCGTGCTCTTCCTCTTCCTCCCGTGCGTCGAACCCCTGACGTGCGCGTTCGATGGCCGGCATGTTCTGCGAGGCCCACGCCAGCAGCACGTCGATGGGGGGCCGCATGGTCTTGCCGAGAGGGGTGATCCGGTAGCGGACCGCCACGGGGCGCGTCGAGACGACTTCCCGGTCGACGACTCCGTTGCGCTCAAGGCGTCGTAGCGTCGCTGTCAGCGACTTCTGCGTGACCTCGGGGATGGCTCGGCGTAGCTCGTTGAAGCGGCACGGGCGTTCGCAGAGTTCGTTGAGGACGCTGAGCGACCACTTGTCGAGGATCTGGTCGAGCAGTTCCCGGTGGGGCGCGCCGATGCGGAGTTCGTTGGCGGTGTCCAAGGCGAAACCTGGTCTCGTTGAAGTGTCCTTCTCTCACTAGGTAGCTTACAGATACCTACTTGGCCGGAGGACAACCATGACCGTCAAGCATTTCACGCCGGAAGGCATGCTGCAGCCGACCCCGTATCATCACGTCGCCGTGGGCACCGGGACGACCCAGGTCCACGTCAGCGGCCAGATCGCGCGCCAGGCCGACGGCACCGCGGTGGCGCCGGGTGATCTGGCCGGGCAGGTCGCCCAGGCGCTGCGCAACACCGCCGTCGGGCTGAAGGGCGCGGGCGCGTCGTTCGCGGACGTGCTGCGCCTGACGTTCTATGTGACCCGGTGGAGCCCGGAAAAGATCGGCGACCTCATGGCCGGCGTGGAGTCTGTCGCCGAGGAGATCGGCCTGCGGCTTCCCATGCCTCCGGCCTCCCTCATCGGCGTCGACTACCTCTTCGAGCCGGACGTCCTCGTCGAGGTCGAGGCGACCGCACTCCTGGACTGATTCCCGAGAAAGGGGGTTTCGGCCACCTCGGCACGACGGCGCGAACAGGATCGGAGGTGTCTCCGCCTCGTACGGACATCCTCAGCCGCGGCAGGCCCCACCCCACGGGTGTCCTGGTGACACCCGTGGGGATGCGGGCGAGCAGCGCCGCGCGCACTCGGTCAGCGCAGAGTACGCCGCGCGGCATAGGCCACGAGGCCCACCGCTCCCGTGATCAGGACAGCGAGGGCACCGGTGGCCGCCCACTGCATGGCGTTCATATGGGAGTAGGGAAGGTATTCGACCGACCAGCCGACGATGCCTTTGTCGCGCAGGCAGGCGAGTTCGTCCTTTGCCCTGGCGCAGCTGCCCCAGCCCATCAGTGATCCGTCACCTGTGACGTAGGACTCGTCTATCGACAGGGCACTGTCAGGGATCTTGGGGAAATCCTCCCGTCGGAACCGGCCGCCGCCCGTCGTCTTCGTCACCGTGGTGGCAAACGTCATTCGCACCGCTCCCCAGACGGCCATCACCGCCAGCAGGGCGACGAAGGCGGTCACCATCGCGGGAAGCGTCCGGCGCAGGAACAACCCGCCGGCGGCGCCGATCAGCAGACCGAGCAGGGACAGGGCCACCGCGACCGGTCCGGTGGTGTCGAATCCGCCCGCGGTCGTGAAGTCGGCGTTGACGGCCGCGTGGTTGACCAGCGGCGTCCACACAGCCCTCATGGCGAGACCGGTGGACAACGCCACCACGGTCGTGAACGAAGCGGCCATGACCAGTTTCACCGCCACCCAGTTCCAGCGGCTGTGGGACTGGACACCTACGAACTTGGCGGTGCCGGTCTCCAGATCACCGGCGAAGAGCGGGGCGCCGACGAACACGCCGATGACAAGGGGCAGACAGGCCAGCGCCAGGCCCACCAGCTCAAGTCGTCGGTAGGCACCCTCGAGAGCCGTCGTCTCGGCGAGGGACGGGTCCGGCCCCTCGACGGCGGCTACCGCGCCGCTCGCGTCCTGGGCCAGCCACGCCAGACCGGCCGTCGCGACGGCTGCCGCCGCGAGCAGCAGAATGAACGTCAGCCTCTGCTGCCGCCATACCAGCCAGGGCATCCCGCCCAGGCGCACGCGTGCCGTCCACCGCCGCCGAGGCGTACCCAAGAACTCTTCACTCGTCGTTCGAAGCCGTACGGTCGCGCTCACCTGGCTACCTTCGATTCATGGCCGGACACGTGCGAGTGGGGGCTGATGAGCGGTGAGAAGCTGTGCTGCTCCAGATAGGCGAGCACCACTTCTTCCAGTGTCGGCGCGGTGACGTCCCAGACGGGGTCCAGGGGCCCTCCTGGACGGACCAGCGCCGTGGTGAACCGGTGATCGCCGTTCGAGTACACCACCGTGTGATCTCGCAGGCTCGCCGGCAGACCGTCGGAGTCCGTCGGTACGTGCGCGGTGGGTGCGGAGAGCATGCGGTGGACGCTGATGATCTCGTCCACGTCCCCGGCCAGCCGGAGGCCGCCCTCGGCCACGAGCAGCAGGTAGTCACACAGGGTGTCGAGCTCGGCCACCAGGTGGCTGGAGAGCAGAACGGTGATACCGCGTTCCGCGACCTCCCCCAGCAGAGCGGAGACGGTCTGGCGGCGCACCAGCGGGTCGAGGTCGGCCAGGGGCTCGTCCAGCAGGATCAGGTCGGGGCGCTTGCCCAGAGCCACCGCCAGGGCGACTCGGGTGCGCTGGCCGCCTGAGAGCCGTCCTACCTTGCCGTCGAGTGGGACCGAACCCGCCCGCACGAAGGTCTCGGCCAGTGCCTGGTCCCAGCGCGGGTTCAGTTCCCGTCCCAGCCGCAGCGTCTCGGCCACGGTGAAGCTCGCGAACAGGGGCTTCTCCTGCGGCAGGAATGCGACCCGCTGACGTGCCGACGTTCCACCCGCGGGTTCGCCGAAGACCGCGGCCTGGCCGGCCGACGGTGTGCGAAGCCCCGCGATGATCTCCAGCATGGTCGTCTTGCCCGCTCCGTTGGGGCCCACGAGTCCGCACACCCGTCCAGCGGGGAGCCGGAACGTAGCGTCGCGCAGTACCCAGTCGCGCCCGTAGCGCCGGCCGAGCCCCCGCACTTCCAGGGCGGTCTGTTGATCGTCCGGCACGGACGCCAGTTCAGAACCCTCAGCCATGGTTGTCCCGGCCCCCCTCGGCAGCCCCGGCCTCCGCTTCCCGGCACTCGTGCAGCACCAGCTCGACCAGGTCCCGCACGCCCTCCTCCAGCAGGCCCACATCCCTCGCCCGCCCCACCCACTGCTTCAGTTCGGCGTAGAGCGGCGACTCCGAAGCAGCGACGGTGCCGGCCATCGCCTGCGCGGCCGCGGCGATGAAGGTGCCGACTCCCTGTCGCAGCTCCACCACTCCGTCCCGGTCGAGCTCCCGGTACGCCTTGAGTGTGGTGTTGGGGTTCACCGCACAGGTCTCGGCCACCTCTCGCGCGGTCGGCAGCCGGTCGCCGGGCTTGAGCACGCCTGACCTCACGGCCCTCTTGGTCTGCTCGACGATCTGCTGATGCGCCGTGACTCCGCGCCGTCTCTCGATGTAGTACCGCATCCACCCCACCACTAGTCCACTAGTCGAATAGCTGAATAGTGGAGACATGGCGCCGCCCTGTCAAGCGCCCGCGAGCGCGGCGACGCCGTGACCCGGGCCGCCACGACGCGGCGGCGTACCCAAGCCGCTCGGCGGTTTCTGGTCCGTCGCGGCGCGGTACTCGGCCGGAGCTTCGGATGTCGGCGAGGTCTGCCGCGAGGGTACGGAGAAGGCGCTCGATCACGGCCTGGGCGGTGGACTGCTCTCCACCGGCCGAACGGTTAAGAAATTGGGAGACCCTACATGGGGCAGCTCGACGGAAAGACGGCACTGGTCACCGGCGCCACCTCCGGCATCGGGCTGGCATCAGCCAGGGCGCTGGCGGCCGAGGGCGCGTACGTGTTCGTCACGGGGCGGCGCGAAGAGCTTCTGGAGGAGATCGTCTCGGAGGTCGGCGCGGATCACGTCCAGGCCGTGCGGGCTGACGTCACCGACCTCGACGATCTGGACCGCGTCATGGCGGCCGTGGAGTCCAGCGGGCGTGGTCTGGACATCCTGTTCGCAAACGCCGGCATCGCCGGGATCGCACCGCTGGGGCAGATCACCTGGGAGGACTTCACCTCGACGTTCAGCACCAATGTCGGCGGTATCGTCTTCACCGTGCAGAAGGAACTTCCGCTGCTGGTGAGCGGTTCGTCGGTGATTCTCTGCGGCTCCGGCCTCGACACGAAGGCGTCACCCGGTATGGGCGTCTACGCCGCCTCCAAGGCCGCGATCCGCTCTCTGACACGGACGTTCGCAGCGGAGCTGGTCGAGCGGGGCATCCGGGTGAACGCGGTGGGACCCGGTGCTACCCGGACGGAAGGTCTGACCCGCCTGATGCCGGACTCGGAGCAACTGGCCTCGCAGGTTCCCATGAGGCGGATCGCCGAAGCCGACGAGGCAGCGGGCGTGGTCGTCTTCCTGGCGTCCGAACGGAGCAGCTACATGACCGGCTCGCAGCTCTACGTCGACGGTGGTTCGAGCCAGCTGTGACGCGACTGATCCGATTGGGTCGCAAAGGGCGGGTGCGGTGCCGCCCCGGAGCCTTCGCGACGAGGCCCGGCGTGTCCGGGTGGTTCACGTGGCCCGAGGCGGAGTGTCGAACTCGTGGCCGACCCGGTCGCCGTACGCGCCGCGCGAGGGATCGAACGAGGTGTTCATGGTGGCGAGCAGCCGTAGGCGCTCCTCCGATTCGCTTCCCGGGTGTGCGTGGTACGTGATCAGCGTCTGCATGTCGGTCCCCGGAATCAGCAGCTTCTCGTAATGCAGTTCGATGGAACCTATCTGCGGGTGGTTGAGCCTGCTGGTTCCGGTGGTCTTGTGCGTGACGTCCTGGCGTGCCCAGAGCCTTCGGAATCTTTCGCTGCGCAGGGAGAGTTCCCCGATGATTTCGACCAGCCGGGTCTCATCCGTGTCCGCACCGACGATGGAGCGTAGGTAGGGCACGACACGAGCGGTCATCTCGTCCCAGTCCGAGTGGAGTTCACGCATCTCCGGTTCGAGGAAGGCAGCGAGGATGCCGTTCTGGCCGGGTGCGTTGTAAGGGGAGAGGGCGATGGCGAGACTGTTGGCCGCCAGCACGTCCATGTACTTGCCGTGCACATACGCCGCGGTCAGAGGCCAGCTGTTGATCAGCGCGTGAATTCCGTCGCTGACCCTTTCGGGCCTACGGGGCCGCTGACGCCCGGATTTCTTGGGCTTCGCGATTTTGATCAGGTACTGGGTGCCTTCCTCATCGAGCTGCAGTGCGCGAGCGATACTGCGCAGCACCTGCTCGGAGGGGTGGCGGTCCCGGCCCTGTTCCAGCCGGACGTAATAGTCGGAGCTTATTCCCGCCAGGAAAGCGACCTCCTCGCGACGCAGACCGGGGACACGGCGGTTGCCCGCATCGGAAAGTCCGACCGCGTCGGGCGACACGAGGGACCTGCGGGTACGCAAGTACCGCCCCAGAGGATTGGCATCGTCAACGTTCGGCATAGGTCCAATTTAGCCTCCGCCTCCGGGATGTGGGTGGCCCTGCCGGTCCCAGTCTCGAGGGGGCCTGGTCGGCCTTCGGCAGCTACCGCATGGTGGGGGCACGAGCGACATTCGGTCTGACATCGGAGAATTTCATGTCTCAGCTTTTCCAGAGCCCTTTCGACCGCAACTCCACCGCGAGTGACGTGACCCGGGGCGTCGACCTGTCCGGGAAGCGTGCGATCGTCACCGGGGCCACTTCCGGTATCGGAGTGGAGACCGCGCGGGCACTGCTGGCCGCTGGTGCCGAGGTCACTCTGGCGGTGCGGCGCCCGGAGGCGGGCGAGCAGGTAGCGGCTGACCTACGGGCGCGGACCGGCAACGACGCGGTCCGGGTCGGCCGTCTCGACGTGGCGGACCTCGACTCGGTGAACGCCTTCGCCGCGTCGTGGAGCGGCGCGCTGCACATTCTGGTGAACAACGCCGGCATCATGATGCCGCCCGAGCTCGAGCGCGGCATACGCGGTCATGAGCAGCAGTTCGCGACGAACTACCTGGGTCACTTCGCGCTCACCCTCGGCCTGCACCCGGCCCTCGCCGACGCCCAGGGCGCGCGTGTGGTGTCCGTCTCCTCGGGGGGCCACCTGTTCTCGCCGGTCGTCTTCGACGACCTGGACTTCCGCTTCCGCCCCTACGACGCCCTGACCGCGTACGGGCAGTCCAAGACCGCCGAGGCGCTGCTCGCCGTGGAGGCCGACCGCCGCTGGGCGGGCGACGGCATCAGGGCCAACACGCTGAACCCCGGCGCCATCGCCACGGGTTTGCAGAAGCACACCGGCGGCCTGCGGACCCCCGAGCGGTACCGCAAGACGGTCGAGCAGGGCGCGGCGACCTCGGTGTTCCTCGCCGCCTCCCCGCTGGTCGACGGTATCGGCGGCCGCTACTTCGAGGACGTCAACGAGGCGCCCCAGGTCGATGCCCGGCCCATCGAGCTCGGCGTGAGGGCGGTGGCCGCGTACGCCGTCGACCCGGCCAACGCCGAGCGCCTGTGGAACGTCGCCTCCGACATCCTCCGCTGACGGACCTCAACCTCAGACCCGCACCGTGAAGAAGGACAGCCCCATGCACAGGAAAATCAGCAAGGTCGGCTTCATAGGTCTCGGCGACCAGGGCGGACCGATGGCGGAAGCGATCGGCGAGCGCGGCTTCGAGCTCCATGTGTGGGCCCGCCGCCCCGCCTCGCTCGTCGCCGTGGAGAAGGTCCCCCACCAGGTACACGAGAGCGTGGCCGACCTCGCGGGATCGGTGGAACTCCTCGCACTGTGTCTGCGCGACGACGCCGACGTCCGGGATGTCCTGGACGACCAGGGACTCCTGGCGAACATCGCACCGGGCACGATCATCGTCAACCACGGCACCGGTGACCCCGTCGAGGCGGACCGGATCGCCACTCACGTCGCCCGAGCGGGAGGCGTCTACCTGGACGCCCCGGTCAGCGGCGGCAGCCCCGGCGCCCGCACCCGTACGCTCACCACCTTCGTCAGCGGCACCCCGGCCGCGTTCGAGGCCGCCCGCGCCGTGTTCGCGACGTTCAGCGACACCGTGAAGCTGATGGGACCCGTCGGAGCCGGACAGTTCACCAAGCTGTTCAACAACGCTCTGACGATCACCAATATGAAGAACGTCGAAGATGTCCTCGGCCTGGCCCGCCAGGTCGGCCTCGACATCCCCGCACTCATCGACGTGATCAGCACGAGCAGCGGCGGCAGCGCGGCGCTGCGTGCACTGGGCCATGACATCTCGCCGGAACTGGCCGAGCACGTCCACACCCTCATGCAGAAGGACATGCATCACTTCGCGGACGCGGTGCGCGCCCGCGGCGGAGACCCCGAGGGGCTGCTGCGGCGCGGAATCGCCGGTGCCCTCGGCCTGGTCGAAGCCGCCCGCCTGGTCGCCGCCTCCCGCGACAACACCCAATCCGGGGCCCACTGAAGTCAGGCACCCCCACGGCCGGCCGCGCCACCGACCTTGCCGAGCCCGGCCGTCCGCTGTTCCAGCGCTCTCGTCGGGAACGAGGCGTGCGACTCGCCTCGTGCTCGATACCCCAGCGCGGCTTCGCGGTGCGCACAAGGGTGGCCAGCGAGGTGTCGGTGGGCAGGCTGGAGAGCCAGAACTGTCCACGGGTTCGGCCTCGGTGGCGGGCCATTGGGCCAGCAGTCAGCGCACGGGCGGTTCGGGTCCGTCGGTCTTCCTGCGGATCTCGCGTCCGGCGGGCCTGATCCGTAGGGCCGCGAACCGCGAGTACATCCGCTTCAGGCCACTGCGGCCGCTGCCAGGGCGGGAGCCTTCCCGCCACCGCACCGGCTTCGCCGCCTGCTTGCCGGGCTCGACGACCAGCTTCCTCACCGTCCGGGCCAGCTCGGGACAGACGGGCCGCGGCCGAGGCCCGCGGCCGCCGTAGGGCGGGATGTGGGGCCTGGCTTCTTCCGGCTGCGCGGTGGTCCTGGTGGAGATGCCCACCGCGTAGTCAGGGCCGCGTTCCTCCAGCCCGAGGCGGAATACAGCCGTATCGCCGTAGCCGCCGTCGGCGACAAGGCCGGGGACTGCGATGCCCCATGACCTCGCCTCGTCGATCATGTCCAGGGCCAGCTGCCACTTCTCGACATGGCCGACCTCTTCGGCGATGGCACACTTCGTGCGGCGGGCCACCCTGGCCGGATCGACCTTCGGCATCCTCGGCCACGCAACGTCGCCCGCAACGTCAAGACCACCACGCCCCGCCCCGGGCGTTTCCAGCCCTTCACCGCCGCCCAAGCCCGGCAGTTCCTCCAGTCGGCCGGCGCCGACCGGCTGCATGCCCTGTACGAACTCGCCCTCCGCACCGGACTCCGCAAGGGCGAACTCCTCGGCCTCCACTGGGAAGACCTCGACCTGGACGGCGGCACCGCCACCATCCACCGCTCCCTCCAGCGCACCCGCACTCAGGGCCTCACCGTCCTGAACACCAAGACGCTCGCGTCCGAACGCCGCATAGCCCTCCCCACCGAATGCATCAACTCCCTCAAGATCCACCAGGAAAGGCAGGAGGAAGAGCGTCAAGCGGCCGGAACCGGCTGGACGGACAACGGACTCGTCTTCACCACCCCGAAGGACAGCCCACTCGACCCCACCAACCTCACCCGGCGCTTCCGTCGCCTTCTCCACAGCGCAGGACTCCGAACGATCCGCTTCCATGATCTCCGCCACTCGACAGCCACCCTGCTCCTGGAACAGGGCGTCGACCTCGTCGTCATCAAGGAACTCCTCGGCCACGCCCACATCGGCGTCACCGCTGGCGTCTACGCCCACGTCCGACTCCGCCTCCAGCGCCAGGCCATCGGCACCCTGAGCGACGCACTGGCTGAGGGCGACGACTCCGAAGAGCCGCCGCCCTCAGCGGTGGTCGT
Organism: Streptomyces sp. NPDC058459; assembly: GCF_042721685.1. NCBI lineage: Bacteria > Bacillati > Actinomycetota > Actinomycetes > Kitasatosporales > Streptomycetaceae > Streptomyces > Streptomyces sp. NPDC058459. The sequence continues at coordinate 50,390 of NZ_JBHXLV010000005.1, forward strand.
CCGCTGACGTTGCCGTCAGCGTTGCCGCCAAACGGCGTTACGCAGGACTCTGGCCATCTGCTTCCACAGGAATATGGGCCACAGTCACTACGCCAGAGAACGAACTCTCCACCACAATGCGGTCACCTGGAGAATAGACCCAGAATTCCGGTACGGATTCTGCAATATCCGGCAGGTGAGAGATGGAGAATTCAAGCCCCATCTCTACACTCGGAACCGCCAAGCTCTCCCAGAAGAAGACTAGACTGCCAGCCTTCGGGGCGAACTGTTGGACTACGGTGCTCAGCTCGATGGAACCCAACTCCATCGAGCTGAGCACCAAACCATCAGCCACCGCACCCCACTCGATCGCACCGTCAGAGCTGCGCGGGTAACGACTGAGGCTTTCGCGCTCGTATTGGAGATGCTGATCCAGGTTCAGCAACTGCACACCCGGCCGGCCAACCCAAGTTAGCCGTCGCCCACCCTGCTGATCTGCACGAACCACTCGAACCATAGATTTGGGCAGGAGGTCCGACCTGGTTCCGTATACATCATCGAGCGTCACGAATTACCGCCAAGCATTCTCGCGAAATCGTCTTCCGCTCCATTCCATGGCACTGCCCACTTACGCGCCGAGTCCCCCTTACCGACTTCCACGTTGATATGGGGACCCTTCACTGGATCGTAATCCATCCTGAACCTCTTGAATTCACCGTTAACCCGAGTAGTGAAGCCTACTATCTTACCGTAGGTCGTCGGCGCAGATTCGAGACGTCCGATGTACGGCTGCCGAGTAGCTGGATCAACCTCACCCAACAGATCAAGCGCTTTGTTGCGGGCTTGTTCGAAGCTGCCAAAGCTAGGCAGGGTTACTTCCTTGGACGCCCCTCCGGAATTGTGAACCAGAACCGGAGTCCGCCCCGCCAGCACATAGTACGTGTGGAGGCCGTCGACCGTGAGGTTGTACATGTTGCGGTCACCCGGGCGTGGGATCACGCGGGCGACACGGACATGCTGGTCGTTCGCCGTGTTCAGCGCGTGGCCGGCGTGCAGTGCGCCTGCGGGGACCCAGGTATGGAGGGTGTCATCCCAGAAAGGGTGCTTCGCGGTGGTGTGAAGGGTGTCTGTGGTTCCGTCCGGGCGTTGGATGCGCAGATCGACGAGGTCGTAGTCGTGGTTGATGAGGGTCGCTGTGACTTCGCGTGGGCCCTTGTGCTTTCCGTTGGCGGGGTCGGCTGCTTCGACCTCGTCTCCGGTCTCGATGTCACCGATGGGTTTGGTCTTGCCATCGGCTACGAGAACTGGGGTGGAGGGGGTAAAACTACACCCCCGCCTCAAGCCCCTAAGCGCGCCGACTTCACCCTCGACTTCAGCCCCTGCGCCCCGCGTCGCGGCAATCAGGGCAAGGTCGAACAGTACCTTGCCTGTGCCTTGAGCGCTGTCGCCGTTCGCGTAGTCACCGTATATCTCTGTGCCGCGGGACACAACGCCATCAACGATGCCAGGGGCAGGGTTGACGGTGCCGATCAGATAACCCACCACGTTTTCACAGCCGTCGCCGTGGAGGAGGCAATCCTTTTCCGTAAGGTACTGCTGATAACCTCCGCCGATAATGGAGGTCCCGGTATTTACTGTTTCGTCGGCCACAGTGCTGAGAACATTACCGAGCCAGCTGAGGCCTCCGCCACTGCTTGTGTTTCCTGTGCTGCTGGTATGTGCCGTGCCACCGCTGCCACCACTGCGACCGCTGCCACCACTGCCACCCGAATTCCAGCTTGTTCCGTTTTCTGCATACTGGGCGTTTTGCGACTTTCTTGGTTTGCCGGGTATGTGGCCTGGAGTGGTGTTCTCGTAGTCAGGGCCGGGTCGTGTCGGGCAGTCGATGGACGGGCAGAGGCCGGTGGGGTCGGCGCTGGTTGCCGGGCTGTTGTCGGCGTACGCGTACCCGTTCAGGGACTGAGGGGCGTCTGGGGCGAGCAACGGGTCGACGCTGATGAACTGGCCGATGACCGGGTCGTATTCGCGGGCCCCGACGTGTGTCAGGCCCGTCGCATCGTCGGCCGGTTTACCCAGGAATGCCTTGTCGTCCGGCCACGCCCCCGGTTTTGTGCCGCGTGGGGCGCCGAAGGGGGTGCTGTAGCGCTTGGTGACGGCGTATGTGGTGGCGTCGAGGGTGATGTTGGAGGTGCCGTGGTGGTCTGCGGCGAGGAAGCTCAGCTTGGTGCCGGAGGTACCGACGACCGCGGTGCGTACTGCGATGGTCTGGCCGTTGGCGGTGTAGTAGCGGGTGCCGCTGGCTGTCTTCGTGGAGCCCTTGGTGGTCAGTCGGAGTTCTGTGCCGGCGCCGAGGTAGAGGATGGTGTCGCCGTCGCCCTTGGCGCGGCGGATGAGGAGTTCACCGCCGGCGTCGTAGAGGTAGGTGGTCTCTTTGGTGCCTTCGGTGACCTTGGACAGGCCACCCTCGCTGTTCCAGGACAGATTCTGCTTGGTCGCCGCGGGGCCGGGACGGGTGACGGTGTTGCCGCTCGCGTCGTAGGTGTAGGTGCCCGCGCGGGTTCCGGTTGTCTTGTCCAGGGTGTGCGGCTTGGTGTCGGTGGTGTCGTTGTAGGTGTAGGTCGTGGATTTGTCACCGGATGAGGTGTGCTGGGTGTCTGTCTTGCGCTGGCCGCCGTCGGTGTAGGCGTAGGAGGTCCAGTACGGTGCCGCGCCGTCGAGGTTGGTCACCGTGCGGCCGGTGGACGCGCAGCCAGCGGTCTTGGGAGTCCATGCCTCGGTCATACGGCTGTAGCCGTCGTAGCTGAAGCACTGCTGGTCGGCCTTGGCGGTGCCACCCTGCGTGGAGGCGTCGAATATGGAGGTGACGTTGCCGGCGTCGTCCTGGGTGAACTTCAGCTCCTGCGGCATGTAGCCGTGTACGTCATCGGTGACGTAGGAGCGGGTGAGCCGGCGGGTGCCTTCCTCGTAGTCCCAGTTGAGGTACGCCTTTTTCGACGAGAACGCCCCGTCCTTGCCCAGGGTGAGCTGGCGAAGGTCACCCTGCGGTGAGAAGAAGGCGCCTTGCAGGTAACCGGTGGTGCCTTGGGCCTTGATCTGCTGGCCGAGGGCGTTCGAGGTGTAGGAAACCGTCTCGGCAGCCAGGCCCCCTGTCGCCGGCGCGGAGTACTGGCTGACCGAGCCGTCGAGGTTGTAACCGGTGGTGAAGGACAGGGTCTTGGACACGTAGCCGCCCGCGACCAGGGGCTCAGCGTCGGGTAGGAGGAGCTGGCTTCCGGCCACGTGGTACATCGCGTCGTAGGCGGTGACCTTTTCGGTGTACGCCTTTCCGCTCACTCCGCCGTCGTAGCGCACGGCGGTGTCCTGCTGTCCCTTGGCGAGGGTGTCGAAGGTCCAGGCGGCGAGCTTGTTCGTGTCGGTCTTGGTCCCCTGCCACATGCCGGTCTTGCGGCCGAGGTCGTCGTACTCGTAGAGGAGCTTCTTCGAGGCGTCGTCGTTGGGAGTGGTGCTGACGGCCTGGTCGAGGTTGTTGTACTCGGTGCCGGCCTTGCCCTTGTCCGGGTCGCTCGCGGTGACCTGCCGGCCGAACAGGTCGTAGGTGTAGGACCACTTGCTGCGGTCGGGGCCGGTGATTGTCGCCTGCTGGCCAGCCGGGGTGTAGGTGTAGTCAGTCGCCGTGTAGTTGGTACCGGTCGGCGTCGGGCCGGCGTACTCCCGGCTCTGGGTGATCTGCCCCAGGGCGTTGGTGTCGGTGGCTGTTGCCTGGCCGCCGGCCGGGGCGCTGGTCGCTACGGTGTCGCCGGTGTAGGTGGTGTCGGTGTTCCAGCGAGTGACTCCATGGATCTTTGTCACCGTCTTGGTGGGGCGGGCGACTCCGTCGAAGGTGGTGTCGGCCTGGGTGGGTGCTTGGCCGCCGGAGATCTCCGCCGCCTGCGTGTTGGGTAGGGAGGTGCTGTCCCAGATGTCGGATTGCTGGCTGACGGCCAGGCCTCGGGAGTCGTAGAGCGCGATGGAGATCAGACGGCCACCTTGCGGGGTCGGTGTCTGAACCTGCCGCGTACGCAGAAGGGAGTCGTAGAACTCATAGGTGGTGTTGTAGCCGGAGCCGTCGTGCCTCAGGGTCCTGGTGGAAACCCAGGGCATCGCGTTCGCGCTGACGTTGTAGTTGTAGACGTAGTTCGGGGTCTTGTTGAGTGCCTGCAAACGGTTGGGAAGCCACACCTTGGTGACGCGGCCGAGGCTGTCGTATTCGCTCTGCGAGACCCGGTCGTTGGGGTCGGTGACCTTCAGCACCGCGCCGGTCGCGAAATCGATCGCGCTGGTGCTCTTGTAGGTCTTGGCGTCCTCGACGGAGGTCGAGGTCAGCGGCCCGGTCGTGGCGGGGTTGTAGGTCGTCGTGGAGATGGGCAGGTCGTTGGTGTTCTTGACGATCCGGGGGCGGCCGAGGGCGTCGTAGGTCGTCGTGGAGATCTTCTGCCACGCAGGCGTGTCATCGCTGCCGTAGGACTTGGCGCGGCCGGCCCAGTTGGCATCGCCCTTGACCGGCTGCTGGGTCGCCGACCAGGTGCTGGCCGTGCTGCTGTCGTAGACGGCCGCGGTGTCGGAGATGACATCGCCAGGCCGGGTGGAGTCGGCGGGCAGGTCGAGCGCCGCGTCCGCGGTGGCGCAGACCTTGGCGACCGTACGGGTGCGCGAGACGAGAGCGTTGATGCCGGTGGCGTCGTTGCGGGCGTACCAGGTGCGGGTGCACGTCTCGTCGCCGTTGACCGCGTCGTCGCCCTGGTCCTCGACGGTTTCGGCCATGCCGTAGTCGTCGTAGGTGGTGCGGACGCTGTGGGTGCGGTCGTAGGGGTTCAGCTTGCCGGTGATGTTGACGCGTGCGTGGGTGGCGGCGGTTCGCACGTAGTACGCCTCGGTGTCGGCGTAGGACTTGTGCTGCGTCGCGGTGCGCTTGGACCAGGGGTCGCTGATGGTGCCGCTGACCTCGCTGGTGCCGTTGTAAGTCACCGTTTCACGGGTGAAGCCCGCGTACGGTTCGGCGTCGGTGATCTTGGCTGCCTTGATTCCGGTGATCTCGGCGGTTCTGCGCCGGCCGGGGTCCGGGGTCCTGCCGTCCGAGCCCAGGACTCGGTCACCGTTCATGCCCCGCAGGTAGACGGTGACTTCCTTGCTCTGGGTGCCGGTGGGCGTGCCGGTGAGGTGTGTGACCTGCTGGAAGCCGCGCCAGATGGACCAGGTCCGTTCCTTGGCGGGCATGAACGGGTCTTCGTCGTAGTGCCAGGCTCCGCCGCCGGAGTACTGGTAACTGTGCTGGACAGCTTCGGATCCGCCCTGGGGGTCGGTGGTGGAGACGGAACCGACCGGGTACTTCTGGAACCAGTCGAGTTTGGGGTCCTTCTCCCCGTTGGGTGACCAGTAGACGGGGTAGCACCGTTTGGTGTTCTCGTCGAGCTTCGGCTTGGCGCCGCTTGCCGTGCAGTCGGCGTCCATGTACGTGACGATGGTCTGTGCACCGGCCTCCGACGTGATCGTCTTCAGCCGGGGCTTGTTCAGCGGCAGGATGTCGTCGGCCGTCCCGTCGACCCGGTTCGGCATCATCACATGACTGAACTTGACGGGGTCCAGCGAGAGGTCCGTGCCTCGCTTGCCGGTGTGCCGGATCTCGTCCAGCCACAGCGACTGGTCGGTGGAGTCTCCGGTGTCACCGGGGTCGAGGTACAGGTGCTTGAGCGACCAGCTGTCCACCGCCTCGAAGCCGGGGGTGGCTGCGGCGGCGTTCCAGGCGTAGGTAGTGATCGTGGTGAGGCGCTTGCGGGTGAAGAAGGTCGGCCCGACGTTGCCGGTGCATTTGTCGTCGTCCTTGCAGACGGCGTCGAAGGGTACGTCCGGCCAGTTGTCACGAGTGTCGTCGGTCAGGGAATCGCATCCCGTGCCGGAGGCCAGGCAGCGCTCGCCATAGTCGAGAACCACCTTGTCGGAGGCGGCAGGTGAGCCGGAGAAGAGAGCGTCGGCACGCTGGCCGTAGCGGATCTCCTTCAGGTAGCCGCCGCGGACGTAGCCGGTGCCTGTGGTGTCGTCACCGAGCATGTCGTAGTTGTTGCGCTCGGCCGCGTACCAGTAGGACATGGCGTTGGCGTGCGTGTCCTCGACGTAGTCGAGGTTCCAGCGCCACGCCTGGTTCTTGTCGCGGCTGGAGAAGGAGCTGCCGTCGGCATAGCCGGGCTCGCCTTCATCGTCGCCGAAGACCGGAACCGTCCATACGGAATTGGTGCGTTCGTCACTGCCGGCACCATCGAGCTTGTCGCGCCCGAAGACGTACTTGGTCCCGTCACCGGTGATGACCGTCCAGTACTCGCCGTTGTCGTCGCCGTTGTCGGCACCGGTCGAGCGGGTGACGGTGGAGGCGTCGTCGTCCTTGAGGTGCCACTTTCCGGTGGTGTCGTCCTTGACGAGTTCGCTGGACTTGCCGTTGAGCACGAGCGAGGCGTTGTCGTACTTCCAGCACAGGTCGTACTTCTCGCTCTGTCCGTCGTCGTCGCAGGAGCCGTACCTGCGCTCGATGTAGGACGAGGTCAGGTCGAAGCCGACGCCCACCTGACTGCCCTGGTTGTTGGAGTTCGCCGTCTGACCGTCGATGCTGCCTGAGTCGTAGGAGATGGCGAGGTCAGGTCTGGGGCCGGCCGCGGAGGGTGGCACTCGCAGCGGGTAGGACCAGGTGAAGGATCCGGACGAACCGCCCGCCTCCCAGGTCGAAGAGGCGGCCAGCGGAGTGGCCTTGTAGTCGCCGGCTCCCGACTTGCTGTCCGCCGCGAGGGCCATCAGCATCGGCCGACCGCCGGCAGCAAAGCTCACGGGCGCTGAGACCCGTTGCTTGGCACGGTTGTTGACCGATCCCAAGGCCGTGCGCTTGTGACACTTGGCCGCTGCGGGATCGGTCAGGGCGCAGCGGGGAAGCGCAGTGAGACGGAGGCGGCCGGCCCAGTCACCACCGTAGGCGGAGGCGAAAGCGGCATAGCGAATGCCGACGTGTGCTCTGCCGCCGGTTGGCGGGCCGGTGACTTTGAGTACCACACCGGGGACGCCCAACTTGGCGGCTTCCTGCTTGCCCAGGACTTCGAATGTAACGGAGTTCGCTGCTCGGCCCTTGTCCGATGCGGCGACATCAACTGGCAACATGCCCACCGTGCCCGCAGTGGTGCCGTGGTGGGGGACGCGCAGTGTCGCCTTACCTGCCTTCGGCCAGACCACGGTGCGTTGCTGGTCTCGCCGCGCCCGTGTAGCAGCCGTACCGTCCGCCTTGCCGGCTGCGTCAACTACGGCGGCGGCCTTTTTGTCCAACTTGGCCGTGAATGGGCTGACCTCAGTGGCCTGAGGGACCTTGAGGTGCGGCCGACCGAGAGGGTCTGCGTCGGCAGCGAACGCCACGGGCGTCAGCAGGCCCGGCAGGAGCGCGAGACCGGTTGCCGCAGCTATTCGTGACAGCCAGCGTCTTCTCGGCCCCGGTCGACCCGATGGGGGCCGGGGTATGCCAAAGGGAATCAAGTCAGGCTCTTCCTGGAAGGCGCCCGATGGTGACACCGGGCGCGTTTCGTTAAGAGATCAGATGTGCGGACTCAGCCGACGTCAGTGGCTGTCAGCGGCCGGGCGGCCCGCTGTTGGGCGGGCCGCCGGTGAGTGCCGGGGTGGCGAACGTCAGGCGGGATCTGAGGAGGCGAGGACCTGGGAACGCACCTGATCGGCAGACATGGCCCCGGTCCACGCGCGCAAGGACTCCAGGGACCCGGGCATGTAGTACCCCGTGGATCCAGCTTCGTTGAACTCGATCCAGGAGTCCGGCTGATCCGGGCTGCACAAGTCCCCGCGGCCTGCGGAGACGTAGCGGTCGCCCATCCAGTCAAGCTGCTTGGGTCCCGGCCACCGGGTACCTTCCGAGATGTTGTCGGTGCGCACGAGGTCCACCCAGTGCGGGTCACAGTTGAAGGACCAGGTCTCTTTCGCCCTGAAGGTGGCGTCGAGTACGTACTTGCCCGCGAGATTGGTCGGGGCGAACTCGAAGTACATGCGGTCGACGTAACCGCCACCGCAGGAGTAGCCGTCCGCCGTGCCACACTTGCCGACGTCCTTGTCGCCGTCGAACATCCAGAACTTGTCGCCATCCGACGACAGCTTCGTGCGCTCGGAGACGCCCAGGCCCACGGAAGGGTCGATGTATACGGGGTAGACGGTGCCCTCACCCCGCAACAGCTCCAGATCAGGGTGAACGGTGACCGAATCGTCCTCCACCTTGACGGGCAGCACTGCTGTGGCGTCGCCCTTTCCCGGCTGCGTCGGATCATTCGGCGTCGAGGGATCATCCGTGACGGACGTCCGCTCGGCGCGCATGAGTTGCGTCTGCGGGCCCGGCTGCTCATCACCGGCTGAATCCCACATCTGGCCGGCCGGCCCGCGGAAGATGGCGTTGCCGTCACCGTCGATGGCCTGCAGGCCACCAGCGATCCCCGGCACCACCGACAGTCCATCACCGCTCGCAGCTAGCCTGACCTGGTCCAACGCTGGGTTCTGGGCTGCATCGGGTGTCTTGGGTGAAAGAACCGTCAGGGTTCGCCTTCGTGGTCGTGTATTCGGTGCGATCGGCGGTCACTTCGACCGATTCTCCCGACGCCCGCGCCTGAGCAGACGCAGTGCTTTCGGTCACCGGTCCCGGACCCGTGAGATCAGCCTTGGGGGCCGCGGCAGATGGTGCGGCCGGCACTCCCGCCAGGAGCGTAAGAGCAAGTACCGCTGCCCCCGACCCTCGTCTCCAGCCGCGTGGCCTTCCTCTGCCCCTTGCACGTCCCGCAGCAGATGGCACGGACTTCACAGAGCCCCCCGGCATGTGAATCTTGTAAAGGATTCGCAACGTACATGACCGGTTACAGTAAAGGTCAACGCTGTGTGACCTGAATCACTTGAACACTGTCGGGATGGTGGTGACCTGGGAATACATCCCCATCTTCGCGCCGTTCGCGGAATATTGATGCTATGTGGCAGGTGAAGTAGATCTTCACCTGCCAGGGTGACAAGTTGGTGCGTGATAACGGGTGAGGCGTGCCGGCTCTTTGGAGGACCGCCAGTTCAGGCTTTAGTGGCGCGTTCGGAGACGAGGCCGGCCGTGGCACGGTAGGTGTCGGCCATGCGGTCGCGGCGTGGGCGGGGGCAGTTGAAACAGGCTGTCCGCCGGGCTCGCAACCATCGCCCGTCACAGCCTGCTCAACCGCGCCATCTCTGATACACGGGCCGGCGTCGATCGCGCGCCGACTCCGGGGTGCACACGCGGCTCTTGGCGGATGGGATCGCCTCGGCACCCCGTCGCTCGACTCGTCGTCCTTCGTGCGGACGCGCGGAGCGGCAAACGCCAGGTCCGGTCAGCCCGTCCAGGGCCCGAGGCCCCCTCGATCACGGGGTCCTGCTCCGCGAAACCGCGGGCGGGACGCACGGCGTACCCCGTCGTGACGGCCGGCTCGCCACTGCCCCGGGGACCGGACGGCTGCCTCGACGCGGCCACCCCGCGCGTGATCAGCCTGCTTCCGTCAAGGCCGCGTGCGCGGCGGCGAGGATCTCCTCGGAGAGCGGGGAGCCTTTGGTGGCCCGGGACAGGACCAGCGCACCGAACAGGGTGCAGAGGCGGACGATGCCGTCCTGGTCCTCGCCGCCGAGGAAGTCGGCGAAGTCGGCCACCCCCTCGGTGTAGACACGACGGGCCGCACGGCCTCCGCCTTCGCGTGCGATGTCCGTGGCGAGCGCGGCGACCGGGCAGCCGTCCGCCGGGTCGTCGCGGTGTTCGAGGGAGAGGTAGGTGTCGATCAGCGCTCGCTGGGCGGCGTCGCGCCGCCCTTCGTACTGCGCGAGCCCGGCGGTGTGGCCCCGGGCGAGTTCGTCGAAGGCGTGAGCGGTGGCCTCGTCGACGAGCGCTTCCTTGGAAGCGAACTGCTTGTAGAAGGCGCCGTGGGTCAGGCCGGCCGCCTGCATCAGATCGGCGACGCTCACCTGAGTGCCCTGCTCCCGGAACAGCCGCGAGGCGGTGTCCACCACCCGCCTGCGGTTCTCCTCCGCCTGCGCCTGCGATACGCGGCCCATGATCACCCTCCCGTTTGGATGTCGACTGGCATCTATCGTAGACCCGTGTTTAGATTGGTTGCGTAATCTAAACCGGGCGGGTGACCCGACGGCACCCGCAGCGTGGACCAGGAGTGGGCATGGAACTGAAGAACGCGGTCGCGGTCGTCACCGGCGCCAACCGGGGCCTCGGACGGCACCTTGCCGCCCAGCTCGTGGAGCGTGGCGCGAAGGTGTACGCGGCGGCCCGCCGCCCCGAGACCGTCGACGTTCCGGGCGCCGTCCCGCTGCGCCTCGACGTGACGGACGAGGCATCGGTACGCGAGGCCGCCCGCGTCGCGTCGGACGCGACCCTGCTCATCAACAACGCGGGCATCTCCACCGGCGCGACGCTGATCGGAGGTGACACCGACGAGGTGCGTCGGGAGATGGAGACCAACTTCTACGGCCCGCTCACCGCGACCCGCGCCTTCGCCCCTGTGATAGAGGGCAACGGCGGCGGCGCCGTGCTCAACGTCCTGTCCGCCCTGTCCTGGTTCCACCCGGCGGGACTCGGCTCCTACGCCGCGTCCAAGGCCGCCGCCTGGGCGCTGAGCGACGCGACCCGTGAGGAGCTGGCACCGCGCGGGATCACCGTCTCGGCGCTGCACGTCGGCTACATGGACACCGACATGGCCGCCGGCGTGCCCGCCGACCAGAAGGTCGCCGCCGCCGACATCGCGGCTCGGGCCCTGCACGGCATCGAGAGGGGCCTGCCCGAGATCCTCGCCGACGAGACCAGCCGGCACGTCAAGCAGAGCCTGGCCGCGACACCCCAGCCGAACGCAGGCTGACGTTCAAGCCTCCACCCCCACGCGACCGTCTTTCCACCAGGCACGCCAGATCTCCGACAGGTTCGCCGAGGCGGCGGGCCGAGTCCGCGCGGCGCGTCCTGGGAGACCGTCCGGCAGCACCGACCGACCGCCGCCCACGGGAGGTTCCGGTCCGGGCGGCTGAAAGGAGCGCTCGGCCCGGTGGCGGCCGGCTCAGGCCAACTGGGCCGCCTGGAGGTCGGCGTAGGCTCCGTCGCGGGCCAGCAACTCGGTGTGGCTGCCGGTCTCGGCGATCCGTCCGCCGCTGAGCACCACGATCCGGTCGGCCCCCTTCACGGTGGACAGGCGGTGCGCCACGACCAGGACGGTCCGGTCCCGCACCAGCCGTGCGATGGCCTGCTGGACCAGCGCCTCGCTGTGGGAGTCCAGTGCGGAGGTGGCTTCGTCGAGGAGCAGCACGGCGGGGTTCCGGATCAGTGCTCGGGCGATGGCCAGACGCTGGCGCTGGCCGCCCGAGAGACGGGCTCCGTGCTCACCGACCAGGGTGTCCAGACCGTGCGGCAGCCGGTCCACGAACTCCATGGCGTTGGCCTCCCGCAGAGCCCGGTCCAGGTCCGCCTCGGAGGCTCCGGAGAGGCCGTACGTGACGTTCTCCCGGATGCTGCCCTCGAAGAGGACCGACTCCTGGGGCACCACGGAGAGGAAGCGGCGGTAGCTGCGCAGGTCCAGTTCCTCCATGTCCCGGCCGTCGAGGAGGATTCGGCCCTCGGTGGGACGGAGGAAGCCGATCACCAGGTTGAGTACGGTCGACTTGCCCGCGCCGGAACCGCCGACGAGGGCGACGGTCTCGCCGGGGGCGATGTCCAGGGTGAAGCCGGTCAGTGCGGGGTGCTCGACCTCCGGGTAGCGGTGGCCGACCTCCTCGAAGGTGATCCGGCCGCGCACCCGGTCCACCTCGGCCTTTCCCGCGTTCTCCTCCAGGTCCGGGGCCTGGAGCACCTCGCCGAGAGAGCGGACCGACGCAAGACCCTTGCCGAGCTGCGGGAAGAGAGTGAGGAGGGTGGTCATCGAGCCGGTGAGGCCGGAGAAGTAGGCGCTGAGCATCACGACCTGACCGGCCGTCACGTCCAGCCAGCCGTAGTAGGCGACCAGGGCGGAGCCGGCCAGGCAGCCGACGCCGAGCGCGTTGAGCAGAATCCAGGCGAGGGCGCCGAAGCGGCCGTTGAGCAGGTCGAGGCGCAGCCCGGCGTCCAGCACGCGGCCGAGTGTGCCGTCGACCCGGCTGAGGGCGGTGCGCTCCAGGCCGTGCGCCCGGGTGATCGGGATGAGCGTGGTCATCTCGCCGATCTGGGAGGAGAGGTGTTCCACCTCGCGGCGGAAGGTCTCGTTGTGCCCGCGCAGCCGTCCGCGCAGCCGGACGACCAGGGCCGCGGCGGCGGGGACGACGAGCAGGAAGAGCGGGAGGAACTCCGGGGTCCGGACGGCGATCACCGCGAGGCCGCCGGCGAGCGTGGCGAGGGCGGCGAGGCCGTTGTCCGCGGTCTGCTGGAGCGCGGTCTCGATCGTCTCGACGTCGCGGACCACCTTGGCCTGCAGGACACCGGCGCTGACGCGGGTGTGATAGCCGATCGACAGTTGCTGCATCCGATGGCACAGCGCGGAGCGCACCCTGGTCGCCGTCCGCCGGATCGCGCCGTGCATCCAGCGGACGTAGAGCAGTTGGAACGGCAGGTTGAGCAGCAGGGCGGCCAGGAGGACCGCGCAGTTCCACCAGAGGACCGACACCGGGCGGTGGCTGACCACCACGTCCACGATGTCCGCGGTGACGAGCGGGAGCAGCCAGACCGGGGCGTGCTTGAGCAGGAAGGCCGGCGTCGCGAGCGCGACCCGGCCGCGCTCGGGCCGGAACAGGTAGAGCAGGGTCCGGACCGGGTGTTCACCCCGGTAGCGGTGGCTCAGCGGTCCCTGGTGCGGCGCCACGATGACTCCTGGAGGCGGACGGTGGAGAGGGATCTGACGGTCGGGACGGCGGGATCACGGGAGGTCCGCCGCCCCGACGGGAGGCGGGTCTCAGCTCGGGAGGGTACGGGCGTACGGGTCCCAGCCGACCGGCAGCGGTTCGGGTACGGCGCACCGGCTGTGCACCGGGGCAGGGAGCCCGGAGTCGGCGGCGGTGCTGATCGCCGTCATCACCTCCAGGACGTGGAAGGCGAGGTCGCCGGTGGCCCGGTGAGCCGTCCCGGAGCGGATGGCGCGGGCCAGGTCGAGCACGCCCGTGCCGCGTCCCGCGCTCGCGCCCTCGACCGGCAGGTGGCGCCGCGGACCGCCGTCCTCGACGGCCGTCGTGCCGTCGAAGTGGTTGGGGTCAGGCAGCACCAGGGTGGCGTCCAGGCCGGTGACCTCGACGAAGCCGAGCCGCAGCAGCGGCGATTCGAAGCTGAACACCGCCGTCGCGGAGCGGCCGCCGGAGAATTCCAGCAGAGCCGAGACATGGGTCGGCACAGTGACGTCGAACTCGGTGCCGGCCCGCTCGCCGGAGCCGATCACCCGTCGGTCCCGTGAGCGTCCGCCGACCGCGCTCACCCGCTCGACCGGTCCGAAGACGTTCACCAGCGCGGTCAGGTAGTAGGGACCCATGTCGAAGAGCGGGCCGCCGCCGGGCTGGTAGAGGAACTCCGGGCTGGGGTGCCAGGACTCCGGGCCGGGGATCTGCATCAGGCTCAGCGCGGTGAGCGGGGTGCCGATCGTGCCCGAGCGGAGGGCCCGCAGCGCACTCTGCAGGCCGGCGCCGAGGAAGGTGTCCGGGGCACCGCCGACCCGCAGCCCGGATCTCGCGGCGAGCGCCAGCAGTTCCGCCGCGCTGTCGGTGTCGGCGGTGAGCGGCTTCTCGTTCCACAGGTGCTTGCCCGCGTGCAGCGCGGCCGTTCCCACCGCGGCGTGGGCCGACGGGACCGTGAGGTTGACGACGATCTCGACCTCGGGGTGGGCGAGCGCCTGCTCGACGGTCCCGGCCCCGGGGACGGCGTGGGCCTCGGCCTTGGCGCGGGCGCGGTCCTCGTCCAGGTCGGCGCAGAAGACGACCCGCAGGTCGGGGAAGGACGTCAGACTGGCCAGGTACTGGTCGCTGATGGTGCCGCAGCCGATGACGGCGACGCCCACCGGTCCGGTGCGGTGCTGGTGCGTACCGGTCATCGGACGCCCTCCGTGGTGAGGTAGGTGTGGCTCCGCGCTATGGCGTCGAACATGTCCCCGGCGTACTGGTCGAGTTCGACGATGTGCCACTCGGCGGCGGGTGCGGCGGCGAGCACCGCGGGGACGGGCATCAGGCCGGCGCCGACCGCGGTGTTGGGCTGTTCGCGGTCGACGGTGACCGGGCCGTCCTTGACGTGCAGGAGACGGACCCGGTCGCCGAGACGGCCCAGCAGGGCGGGGACGTCCTGTCCCCCGGCGGCCGCCCAGTAGGTGTCGACCTCCAGGACCGCGGCCGGGTCCAGCAGGCCGGCGAGCACCTCAAGGGCGGGGGCGCCGTCGAGCAGGGTGGACAGTTCGAACTCGTGGTTGTGGTAGCCGACCCGGATGCCGTGCTCGGCGGCGGCCCGGACGGCGGTGTTGAGCTCGGCGGCGAGGGCGGCGACCGCGTCGCGGTCGGCGAACCGCTCGGGGGCGGCGTAGGGCAGGACCACGGTGTCGGCGCCGATCACGGGCAGCGCCCGGAGGATCTCGGTCTGCTGCTCGCCGGTGATCCAGGCGTGCGCGCTGCACGCCCGCAGGCCGAACTCGTCGAGGTCGGCGCGCAGTCCGTGCGGGTCGGTGAGCACGTCGTACGGTTCGACGCCGGAATAGCCCATGGCGGCGAGCCGCCGCAGGGTGTCACGCCGGTCGGCGGTCATGGCCCGCTCCAGGCCGTAGAGCTGGACTGCCAGCGGGGTGGTTGCGGTCACGGTGGTCGGTTCCTCCGGTGCGGTGGCGGGGGGGCGTCCCGGCCGCTCGGGAGGGCCGGCGGGACGGCGGTGCGGGACGGGAGTGCGGGACGGGGGTGCGGGACGGGTCAGCGCGGGGGGTCACCGTGGTCCGGGACCTCCAGCTGGACGCCGCCGGCCAGCGCCGAGCGGTGGGCGATCACTCCGGGCAGGGTGTAGCGGGCGGCGGTCCAGGCGTCGACGGGCGGCAGGTCGCCGGTGAGGCAGGCGGTGACGAAGTCGTCGGCGAGGTACTGGTGTGAGCCCTCGTGGCCGTTGGGCTGCCCGGTGAACTCGGCGGGCAGCCGGCTCAGGTCGTGCACGGGGGCGAAGCCGCTGACGAATGCGTCGCGGAGCGAGGGGTCGATGTCGGCGAGCGCCTCGTCGTCGAGCCGGGCGGTGGGGACGGTCCGCATCAGCTCCTCGATGTCCTCGGCCTGTCGGCGGTCCTGCCACAGCGTGGTGGTGGCGAGCTGCTCGAAGCTGCCCTCGGTGCCGAAGAACCGGAACCGGGACTCACGCAGCGGCGACGGGTAGCCGACGCGGCGCATCTCGTTGGTGCGCACCACGCCGCCGTCGGCGGTGCGGAACAGCGCGGTGGCGTTGGAGAAGTCGTTGTCCCAGCGGCTGACCTCGCGGTCGAAGACCCCGTCGCCGCGGGTGTCGGTGACACCCAGGCAGGAGACGTGGGTGACGTGGGAGCCGGTGACGGCGAGCACCCCGCCGAGGGCGTGGGTGGGGTAGTGCATGGGCGGGAAGCTGGCGTCGGCCTTCCACCCGTCGCCGCCGCTGAACTTGTAGGCGTCGTAGAAGCCCAGGTCCATGTCGTGGACGTAGTCGCCCTCGGCGTAGAAGATCTCGCCGAACGCGCCTTCCGCAAGACGGGCGCGGCAGTACACGGCGGCCGGGTTGTAGTAGCTGGTCTCGCCCATCATGTAGGTGAGCCCGGTGCGGCCGACCGCCTCGACGACGGCGGCTGTCTCCTCCTCGGAGACGGCCATCGGGACGGAGGAGTAGACGTGCTTGCCGGCCTCCAGGGCCTGGACGACGAGCGGGCCGTGGGTCCAGCGCTGGGTGAAGATCGCTACGGCGTCGACGTCGGAGGCGAGCATCTCCTCGAAGGTCGCGTAGGTGGTGGCGATGCCGTGCCGGGCGGCCTCGCGCTCCAGCCGCTCGGGGACGGCCTCGGTCAGACGCACGTCGTCCACGCCGGGGTGGGCCTGGAAGAGCGGGATGAACGCGCGGGCGAACTGCCCGGCACCGACGATGCCGATGCTGATGGTCACGGTGACTCCAGTGGGGGTGGTACGGACGGGCCGGACGGTCACTTCTTCTTCGCCAGGGCCTTCTCGTACTCCGCCCGCATCTGGTCACCGCCCTGGTTCTTCCACGCCTTGCGGGCCTCGGCCAGGGCGCTGACCGGCTTGCGGCCGGTGACGACGGCGACCATCAGGTCGTCGACGAGCTGCTTGAGTACCGGCGTCTTGGAGATCGCGGTCTCCGAGTACAGGTTGACGACCGGATCGGGCTCGCTGACGGGCATCGCGTCGTGGAGGAAGGTCTGGGCGTCCCTGGCGACCTGGGCGGGCCGGCCGGCGAAGAAGAAGTTCAGCTCGGAGGGCTGGCACATGTACGCCATGCTCAGCTCGGAGAGCCGGGCCGCGTTGGTGGTGGGCACCGGGACGCCGCCCCGGCCGTAGGTGAAGTGGTGGTCGTCGATGCCGTAGTTGACGAAGGTGTACTCGCTGCTGCCGAACGGCGCGGCGAAGTAGTCGCAGACCCGCAGGACTTCGCGGATCTTGTCCTTGTTGCCGCGCAGCTTGGCGGGAATGCTGTAGTACCCCCAGTAGCCGGTGTCCTGGGCGACGAGCGGCTTGCCGCCGTCGAAGCCGGGCGGCAGCATCGGCTGGAGGTCGGCGCCGGGACTGTTGCGCTGGATGACGCCGAGGTCGCCGCCGACCGCGACCATGCCGTTGAAGCCCTCGGCGTGCATGCCGATCGAGCCGTTCAGGAAGAGCTGCCGCTGCTGGTCCCAGGGCATGGTAGAGGCGTCGGGGTGGAAGGCGCCGCCGACCCACAGCTTGCGCATGTAGACGAGCATCGCCTCCCACTCGTCGGTCTCGTGGTCCTTGGTGAGGGTGCCGTCCCGGTCGAGCCGCCAGGTGGACGGGACGCGGTGCATCGCGGCGAAGAAGCCGCTGTTGAGGTCGGACAGGCCCCAGGTCTTCTTGCCGTCGCCGGCCGGCGAGGACTTGGTGAACGCGGTGAGCAGCGCGTACACCTCGTCGGCGTCGCGCGGCACGTCCAGACCGAGCTTCTTGCGCCAGTCCTGGCGGTAGAAGGCCACGTTGTTGACCAGCGGGGTCGGCCGGGGCACGCCGAAGATGCCGCCGTCGATGGAGCTGTTGCGCCACGCCCAGTCGGGCAGCCGGGCCAGGTTGGGGTAGTCCAGGATCGCCGATCCGCCCACGTGGTCGGAGAGTTCGGTGAAGGCGCCCTGCTTGACACTGCGGTCGATGGCCGGGGAGAAGTAGTGGTTGACGTTGAACAGGTCGGGCATGTCGCCGCTGGCGATGATGGTCTGGGCGCGGTCGCCGATGTCGGAGCCGCCGACGAGGGTGGGCCGCCAGTCCAGGTTGAGGCGCTTCTCCAGCTCCTGCCACCAGCGGTTGGAGCCGCGGCCGGGGGCCGGGGTGGTGGCCAGCTGCATCAGGGCGGTCATGGTGCCGCCGTTGCCGGGCGCCTTGGCGACGGAGGTGAACTGCTCGGCGGCGGACGGGTAGCGGTCGTAGGCCGCGGGGACGCCGTGGATCGGGTCGCGGTGCTCACCGGGCATCGGAGAGGGGACCGGGCCGGCCTGAGGGGTGCGGAAGGCCGCGCCGGGGGTGTGCCCGCCGCTGCCGCTGCCACCGCTTCCGCAGGCGGCGAGGGTGAGTCCGGCGCCGAGGCCGAGCGCCCCGGCGAGCAGGGTGCGGCGGGAGGTCGGGGAGGAGGTGGTCGGCTGTCTCATGACGGGGCCTTTCCGATGTCCGGACGAGGGTGGGGTGGGGCTTTTGGAGAGGTCGGCGCAGGGCTGACCGCGCCGCGGCGTGCGACGTCGGTGGTGGAGGGAGGAGGGGTGGCTCGGCGGGGCTCAGCCCTTGATCGCGCCGACCAGGATGCCCCTGGTGAAGAACCGCTGCACGAAGGGGTAGACGATCAGGATCGGCAGGGTGGCGACCACGGTGACGGCCATCTGGAGGGTCTGCGGCTGCGGCAGCGGGCGGTTGGGGTTGGGCGCGAGCTGGGTCATCGACTGCCCTTCGAGGACGTACTGCCGCAGGACCAGTTGGATCGGCCACTTCGTGGTGTCGTTGAGGTAGATCATCGCGCTGAAGAAGTCGCTCCACAGGGCGACGGCGTAGAACAGCGAGATCACGGCGAGGACCGCCTTGGAGAGCGGCAGCACGATCCGCCAGAGGATCTGCCACTCACCGGCGCCGTCGATGCGCGCCGAGTCGATGAGTTCGGCGGGCAGTTCCATGAAGGCGTTGCGTACGACGACCAGGTTGAAGGCGTTGATCGCGCCGGGGATGATCAGTGCCCAGTAGCTGTTGAGCAGCCCGGTCTGCTTGACCATCAGGAAGTTCGGGATGATGCCCGCGCTGAACAGCATGGTGCCGAGGACGAGCCACAGCACGAAGCGGGAGCCCGGTACGTCGCGGGTGCGGGTGAGGGAGTAGGCGGTGAGGACGGTCAGCACCATGGACAGTGCGGTGCCGACGACGGTGACGAGGATGCTGACCACCAGCGCCCGGGTGACCAGGCCGCCCTCCAGGATGGTCCGGTAGGACTGCAGCGACCAGTGTTCGGGCCACAGCAGGAGGCCGTCGCCGGCCAGGTCGTTCTGGTCACTGAGGCTGACGGCCAGGATGTAGACCATCGGGTAGAGGACGACCAGGCAGATCACCGCGAGGACGATTCCCTTGGCGGCGGTGCCGGCCCGGGAAGGGCGCTCGGCCCACACGGGCCGGGCGGAGGAGCGGCGGACCGGGCGCGGCCGGGCGCCGGGGGCGGGGGCCGCCGCGCTGCGGGGGCGCGGGCGGGTGGTGGTGTCGGCCATCAGAATGCCCCTTCCGATCCGGTCCGCTTGACGAGCTTGTTGGCGGCGACCACGAGTGTCGTGGCGATCACACCCTTGAGCAGGCCCGCCGCGGTGGCGAGGCCCCAGTCCCCGCCCACCACGCCACGGGTGTAGACGAAGGTGTCCAGGACCTGCGCGGTCTCCGCGCCGACGGTGTGCTGCTGGAGCAGGATCTGCTCGAACCCGACGGTCAGGACGTTGCCCAGCCGCAGGATGAGCATCAGCACCAGCACGCCGCGCATGCCGGGGAGGGTGACGTGCCAGATCCGGCGCCACGGGCCGGCCCCGTCCACCGCGGCCGACTCGTACAGCTGGGAGTCGATCCGGGTGATGGCGGCGAGGAAGATGATGGTGTTCCAGCCGGTGTCCTTCCAGATCACCTGGGCGGTGACCAGGGACTTGAACCAGTGCGGGTCGCTCATGATGGCCACCGACTGGGTGCCGTGGTCGGCGATCAGGTTGGTCAGCAGCCCGTCGCCGCCGAGCAGTTGCTGCCAGATGGCGATGACGATCACCCAGCTGACGAAGTGCGGCAGGTAGACCACGGCCTGCACCCAGCGCTTGATCCGTTCGCTCATCACGCTGTTCAGCAGTACGGCCAGCGCGATCGGCACCGGGAAGACGAAGACGATCTGGAGGAAGCTCAGCACCACCGTGTTCTTCGCCGCGACGACCAGCTGCGGGTCGTCGAACATCACGGCGAAGTTGTGGAAGCCGACCCACTCGCTGCCCGAGAAGCCGAGGAACGGCGAGTAGTCCTGGAAGGCGGCGACGTTGCCCAGCAGCGGCACGTAGCAGAAGACCACGAAGTACAGCAGGCCGGGCAGCATCATCAGGTACATCGAGCGGGCCCGCCATACGCGGGTGCGCATCGACCCGGCCGGGCGGGCCTTCGGTGCGGGGCGGGCGGGGGGAAGCTCCCTCGCGACCGGTTCTGCGGACATCGTCGTTCCTTCCCTGCCGGCGGTGACGCGCGCTGCCGTGCCTCGACGTGGGTGCGCAGGACCGGCGCCCGACGGTGTGGGCAGGGCGGGCCGGGCGCTGCGGCGGGGCGCCGGCCTTGTTTCGGCATGATGACGAAACCGGTCTGCGGGTGAGTGGGGGCCGGGCGGGCGGCTCGGGAGTGCGGCTCCGTCAACTGTCCGCCGGTCAGGGGGTGATCCCGACCGCAGTGAGGCTCCGCCCCAGCGCCCCCGCATGTCAAGGCATCCCGCAGAACTTTCGCTTCGTTTCCGAAAACTCGGGGGGCAGGCAGGCCCGGACACCGACTGATCGGCGCATGCGGGGCACGAACGTCCATGCCGGGCCGGCCGGGGCGACGGGTCAGCGGGCGGGCGGCGCGGTGCTCCCCCGGACGACCAGGGTCGTCGCCATCTCCAGGCGCTGCGGCTCCTCGGGGGCCCGGTCGCGCTGCTGCATGAGGATGCGCACCGCCGTGCTCGCCATCGCCGCCAGCGGCTGGCGCACCGTGGTGAGCGGCGGGGCGGTCCACCGGGTGAAGGGCACGTCGTCGAAGCCGACCACGCTGAGGCCGCCCGGCACGGTCAGTCCGCGTTCGGCCGCGGCCTTGATGGCGCCCATGGCGAGCACGTCGTCGCAGGCGAAGACCGCGGTCGGGGGTTCGGGCAGTTCCAGCAGTTCGCTCATCAGGCGGTGGCCGGACTCCTCCTGGAAGAGCCCGGTGCGCACCAGCTCGGGCTGGATGGGCAGGCCGTTGCGGGCCAGCGCCGCGTAGTACCCGTCGAGCCGGGCACGGGCGCACCAGTGCTCCGGCGGGCCGCCGAGGCAGGCGATGCGCCGGTGGCCCAGCTCGACCAGGTGCAGCGCCGCTTCGAGGCCGCCCTGCCAGTTGGTCGCCCCCACCATGTGGAAGCCGGGCTGCGGCTCGCCGACCGGGTCGAGCAGGACGCACGGCACCCCCGCGTCGAGCAGTTCGCGCTCGGTGGCCGTGAGCGAGTCGAGCACCACGATCAGGCCGTCGGTGCCGCGTCGCAGTACCTGGTCGATCCAGCGGGACTCGGCGGTGCCGCGCAGTTGGCGCGTGGTGATGGCCACGCTGACCTCGTGCTCGGCCGCCGCCTCGACGGCGCCGCGGGCCAGCTCCGCCGACCAGGAGCTGGACATGTTGTCGATGAGCATGTCGACGATGCCCACCCGGCGCCGCCCGTGGGGCAGTTGGTATCCGTGGCGGACCAACAGGCTCTGCACCTTGCTCCTGGTGAGCGCCGAGATGTCCCCCCGGCCGTTGAGCACCTTGGACACGGTCGCCACCGAGACCCCCGCGTCCGCGGCGACGGCCGCCAGGGTGACCCGTCCGCCCCGGCCGCCGCCGGTCGTTTCCTCTGCCATGTGATCCGCAGTTCCTCTCGTCTGACCGTGCCGGACGCGTTCGCCGTCGGCGGGGCCGTCCCGCGGCCCTGCGGTGGCAGCCAGGGTAGCCAGGAGCGGTCCGGGGCGACGGTCGGCGATGCGCGGATATTGACCGCCGCAAACGGCACTCCTAGACTTCCGTCCGGTAAATCTTACCGAAACTTTTCCGTGCGATCAGGCCGGGATGGCTCGATCCGCCCGCTTCTGTCGTTCCGGCCGTCCCTTGCCCACCCGGTCGCACCGCGCCGGGACCCGGTTCCCGACCACAGCCGCGCGGCCCGGTCACGGGCCCCTGGGAGGTACCCCGTGTTCACGCCCGCCGCAGCCACCCCGGCCCGATACGCCGCCGCCGTCCAGGCGGTGGCGCTGCCGGTGCTCCGGTCCGCCCCGACCGTCCGGCCCGCCCGGGGCCGCGGCGCGGTCCCGCCCCAGGCCCGCGCCGGCCGCGCCGGCGGGCACCCCCGCCCCGACCACGTCCGCGCGGAGCCGCGGGTGCCCGGTGCGCTGCGGTCACGGGCGCCCGTGGAGTTCGCGCAGCCGGCCGCCTCGGTGCAGCACCCCGCCGCCGAGCGGGTCTGGCGGCTGGTCTGGTCGCTCGGCGCCCCGCCCCCGCCACGGGCCGGCGGGGGCCGGGCGGCGGCGGGCCGGCGACCGCTGCTCCCGCCGGGGGCGATCGCCCTGGTACCGCCGCACCGGTCCGACTGGATCGAGGCGGCGGCGGCGTCCACCGCACTCGGTGAGGCGGAGTTCTGCTGGCCCGGCGACCCGCCGGAGCAGGCCCAGCCCTGGGTGCGGACGCCCCGCTCTCCCGACCCGTCGCCGGTGCTGCTGGAGTACCTGCTCTGGCTGGGCACAGCGCGCCCGCAGCGCTGGCGGGAGCTGGCCGCGCAGTCCCTGTGGATGGTGCTGTCCGTCCTGCTGGGGGGCTGCCCGCCGGCCGCGCCGGCGGGTGGGCGCGGCGACGGGCTGCCCCGCGCTTCCGCGCCGCGCACGGCCGATCCGGTGCCGACTGGTACCGGCGGGCACCGGCCCGAGGAACAGATCGAGCCCGCGCGGCCGGAGCTGGCCGCCGCCCTGCGGTACGTCCGTGACACGTGGCAGGAGGGCCCGCGCCCGCTGACCCTGGTGGAGCTGGCCGACGCCGCCGCCGTCTCGCGGGGGCACTTCGCCCGGATGTTCCAGGCGCACTTCGGCGTCGGCGCGATCACGGCGCTCGAACAGGTACGGCTCGCGCATGCCGAACGACTTCTGACCGCCAGTGAGTTGAACGTGTCCCAGGTCGCCCGCGCCTGCGGCTTCGCGGACCCGCTGCACTTCTCACGCCGCTTCCGGGCCACCCACGGGCTGGCCCCGAAGGTCTTCCGCCGCACCCCGGAGGCCGCCGTCCGGCGCTGCGACAGCCCGGCGGTACGGGCACTGGTGCGCCTGACCGGCATCTGACGGGCACCTGACGGGCACCTGACCCGCATCTGAGCGCCGCGCGCACCGCGGACACGACGAGGCCGCCGTCCCTCCCAGGACATCCGGGAGGGACGGCGGCCGTGGCGCAGCGCGGGTGCGTCAGGAGACGTCGACGCTGTAGTTCCAGGTGTGCGTGGTGCCCGAGCCGTGCCAGATCTCGTGGCCGGCCTGGACGCTGACCAGATAGAGGTCGGGGTTGAGCCAGCCGGCGTTCTGGGAGTGGTCCATGAACTCGCGCAGGTTCAGGTTGGACACGTTCCACGTCTGGGCGGTGCGCACGTAGCTGATGACCTGCCAGGAGCCCCGGCTGCGGTAGACGTCCCAGCTCGCGCCGCCGATCCAGACGTTGCCGACCTTGTCCGAGGAGCTCGGGACGGCGCCGTCGCTGTAGTTGAGGAAGATCATCACCTCGTTCTGCGGCTGCCCGCTCGGGTTCTGCGAGGGGTCGACCCACAGGTCGTAGATCGAGTCGCCCTTCCAGTTGGTGGCGTTGACCTCGAAGTCCCAGTTGGTGACGATCTGGCGCCTGTCGCCGAGGCGCACGGGGAAGCCGCCGTGGTCGGGGTTGGCGTAGCCCCACTGCCAGCCGCTGACGACGGACGGCCACGCCTTGATGTGCCACTCGTCGTCGGCGATGTCGCTGTTGTTGTACCAGTTGAAGCTGGAGTACCAGTTGTTGCCGAGTTCGGTGTCCGAGTGTGAGACGCACTGGTTGCCGTGGCCCCAGCCGTTGTAGGTGTTGCCCCACTCGCTGTTGTGGGCGTAGTACTTGCCGTACATGATCGTGCCCTCGACGGCGCAGTTCTGCACGGTGGCGGCCTGGGCGGGGGCGGCGGCGACGCCGGTCACCAGGGCGGTGGCCAGCACGGCCGTGGCGGCGCCGCGGCGGGTACGGGCGAAGCGGTGCGGGAGGTTCACGGTAGCTCCATCGGTCCGTGGGAGTGGGGGGACCGGGCGGGGCACGGCGGTGGTGGGGTACCTCGGCTGCGGCCCGCCCCGCCCGGTCGACCATCAGGATGGCCGGGTCCCGCACGCGTTCCCATGACGAATGGGCACGCCCACATGGACGATGGTGTGCTCCTGACGCCGCCTCAGCGGGCGCCGTCCTCCAGCAGCCAGGTGACGGCGGTGACGCCGCGCGGGTAGTAGCGGCTGCCCGCGGCGACGCCGGAGATCATCTGGTCGCTCCAGGACCAGCGGGACTCGGTGGGGTGGCGAAGCCAGTCGGCGTGAGCGCGGTCGGCGGCGGTCATGTCGGCGTCGTCGGGGATGCCCAGCAGTTCCCGGGCGGCGTACTGGCACAGGTAGATCTTCGAGAGCCAGGAGTTGTCGCTGGTCTCGGAGAGCTTCCAGCCGCCGTCCGGGAACCGGCACCGGCCGGAGTCGAGGACGGCCAGCAGGTGGCGGCGGAGTGCGGCGGTGAGCTCCGGTTCGCCGTGCACGTCGGTGCCGGTGAGGTGGGCCAGGGCCAGTCCCTCGACGACCGGGATGATCCGGGCGCCGTCCGGTTCGTCGAGCAGCGCCGGCACCGTGCCGTCGGGGCCGACGGAGGCCAGCAGGGCTTTGACGGCGCGTCCGGCACGGAAGCCGGCCTCGGCGGCCGCCTCCGTGTCGCCGAGGGCGTGCAGGGTGCGCTCCAGCCAGCGGTAGGCGGCCCAGCCCTTGACGGCCAGGTAGGCGCTCGAGCGGGCCTGGCCGAGCGAGGTGTCGAGGCTGTCGTAGGTGGTGATCTCGGCTCCCCCGGCCACCAGGTCGGAGTCCACGGTCTGGACGCCGTCGGCGCCCGGGTCCCGGGCCAGCATGCTGTCCAGGCAGGCGCGCAGGGTCGGGGCGTGGACGGAGCGCCAGTCGGTGTCGCCGGTGGCGGTGTAGACGGCGGCGGCCAGCACCCAGTTGAGCAGTTGCTCGCCGGTCATGTAGGAGAAGCAGTCGGACAGGCCGGGACGCTCGTAGGAGGAGCGGCCGTGCGGGGACCAGACGTTGGCGACGCCCATGTCGTGGGTGAAGCTGATCCCGTAGCTGTCGGTGTAGCTGTAGTGGGCGAGGTGGCGCTCCAGCACGTTGCGCAGCGTCCAGGGGTGCTGGCGGGCTTCGAAGAAGGAGTGGTCCACGGTGAGGTCGAGGGTGTTCATCATCCGGAACTCGCCCTCGTTGACGATCCAGACGGGCCGGCCGTCGGCGTCCTCCAGCAGTTCGGTGCTGCCGTAGTAGCTGCGGATCGCGAGCGCCAGCATGAACGCGCGGTCCTCGCTCAGCGCGGCCGCGCCGAGCGCGTCGCCCGCCCGCCGCCAGTCCGCCAGCAGGGTGTCGTAGTCGGTCAGGGCGGCGGAGGCGACCTCCTCCAGGCCCGGGTGGTAGCGGTTGTAGAGGTAGCGGCAGCGCTCGGGAGCGGTCAGGTACTCGGCGGTGTGGAAGCACAGGGCGAGCCGGTGGGTGCGGCGCTCGCCCGGGGGTACGTCGAAGACCAGCAGACCGGTCTGGCCGAGGCCGAAGCCGTCGCCCGGGTGGCGTCCGTCCCCGAGGATGAACGGGATGTCGAAGCCGATCGCGGTGCGCGCGCCGGGGGCGTCGGTGACGATCGCGGTCCTCGTGCCCTCGCCGATCCCGGTGAAGCCGGGGCCCTCGACGACGCGCATCCCCGCGTACGGGTCGGAGCCCGCGTAGCCGACGAAGGCGCGCAGCGGCCCGGCGCCGCCGGTGTTGTCGATGGTGAACTCGGCCAGCACGGCGGGCAGCACGGCGCGGCGCAGAGCCTCGTCGGGGGCGGTCCCGGGTTCCGGCAGCGCGCCGAGCGGGGAGTGGACGGCGAAGTCCAGTGGACCGGCCGTCCAGCGGTCGGTCACCGGGTCGAGGACCCGCTCGACCTGGTCGGCGGCCAGCGCGGTCAGCGGTCCGGCGGGCGCCGGGGGGCGGCCCTCCTCGCCGCCCTGGAAGCGGGCGAGCTGGTCGTCCTGGTCGGCGGCGAAGAACGGCAGCGCGCGGTAGGTGCCTCTGCCGGGGGCGTCCTCGACGGCGACGTAGACGTTCTGTCCGGCCGGTCCGGCCAGGCCGAGACCGAGGCCGCCGTGCGGGCCGGGGTGGCCGAGGGTGAAGGAGGCGTGTGCTCCCATCGGGCTGTGCTGGACGTTGGTGATGTCCACGGTGGTGCGCTCCTGGGGAGGCGGGCCGGCTGGTGCGGGCGGGGGCGCGCACCGGCCGACGGTGGGGTCGGGGACGGTGTTCGTGCGAGGAGCGGCGGTTCAGCCGGCCAGCAGCGGGGCGAGGGTGCGGCGGGCGATCTCCAGGCCGGTCTCGGTGCGGTGGCGGTCACCGGACCAGACGGGGTCCTCGTGCTCGACGGAGAGCACCCCGTCGAAGCCGCCCTCGTCCAGGGTGTCGACGACGCGGCGCCAGTCGACCTCGCCGAGGCCGGGCACCCGGTAGCGCCACCAGCCGGTGTCCCACGGGCCGGTCCGGGTGACGGCGCGGCCGGGCCAGCCGTAGCGGGTCCGGGCGGCCGGGTCGAGCTGGATGTCCTTGGCCTGGGCGTGGGCGACCCGGTCGACGTAGGGCCGTAGTGCGGCGACCGGGTCGATGCCCATCCAGACCAGGTGGGACGGGTCGTAGTTGAGGTACAGGCCGAGCGAGAACATCCACTCCCACAGCTCGGGAGAGTAGGCGAGGTTGCCCGGGTAGCCGTCGGGGTGCCAGCCCTCCATCACGCAGTTCTCGATGACGACCTTGACACCGCGTTCGGCCGCGTAGCCGGTCAGCTCGGGGAAGATCCGCTCGGCGTCGGCGAGGTTCTCGGCGACGGTCCGGCCGGGGTGGCGGCCGACGAAGGTGCCGACGGTGGGCGATCCGACCAGGGCGGCCGCGTCGACGCAGCGGCGCAGGTGGGTGTGGACCCGGGTGCGCTCCTCGGGGTCGGGGTGCAGCGGGTTGTCGTAGTAGGCGAGCGAGGAGAGCGTGATGCCGTGCCGGTCGAGGAGTTCCGCGACCTGTTCGGCTCCGGCCCGGTCGAGGGATTCGACGGCCAGGTGGGAGGCGGTGAACGGGCGGTCGCCGGTGGCGGGCCAGGCGGCCACCTCCAGGGCCCGGTAGCCGTGGCCGGCGGCCCAGGCGGCGAGTTCCGGCAGGGGGACGTCGGGCAGGCAGGCGGTCA
Organism: Streptomyces sp. NPDC058459; assembly: GCF_042721685.1. Lineage (NCBI taxonomy): Bacteria > Bacillati > Actinomycetota > Actinomycetes > Kitasatosporales > Streptomycetaceae > Streptomyces > Streptomyces sp. NPDC058459. Next base: position 77,330 of record NZ_JBHXLV010000005.1, read on the forward strand.
GGAAGCCGAGCTTCATGCGGGGACCTCCGTGAAGGTGCCGTGCACCGCGGACGCGGTGACGGCGGCGCTGATACGGGCGGCGCGCAGGCCGTCCGCGAAGGTGGGGAGCCCGCCGGCGGGGCGGCCGTCGAGGGCGGCGTGCACGTCGGCGGCGAAGTCCTCGAAGCACGTGCGGTAGCCCTGCGGGTGGCCCGCGGGCAGCGGATCGAAGCGGTCGGCCAGGGCGCTGGGCAGCGCGGGGTCGCGTCGCAGGACGGTGGTGGCGTCGCGGCCGCCGATCCACAGCTGCTCGGGGTCCTCCTGGTCGAACGCGTAGGAGCGGTCGGGGCCGTCGAAGGAGAACCACAGCCGGTTCTTGCGGCCCGCGCTGGCCTGGCTGACGACGAGCGAGCCGATGGCGCCGCGGTCGGTCACGAAGGAGACCACCGCACCGTCCTCCGTGGCCACGGCGGTACGGGCGCCGGCCGGTCCGCGCTCGGCGAAGGCCCGGCCGAAGCGGGCCAGGACACGGGTGATCCGGTGGCCGGTGACGTACTCCATCAGGTCGCACCAGTGGACGCCGATGTCGCCGAACGCCCGGGTGCCACCGCCCATCCCGGGGTGGACGCGCCAGTTGTCGGTGGTGCGGTCGCCGAGCCAGTCCTGCAGGTAGGAGCCGTGCAGCAGCCACAGGCCGGCGTCGGGGTCGGCGGCGATCCGGGCCCGCGCCTCGCGCACCAGCGGGTGGTAGCGGTAGACGAACGGCACGGCGGTGACGAGCCCGGCCGTGTCCGCGGCCGCGGTCAGGCGCTCGGCGTCGGCGACGGTGGTGGCGAGCGGTTTCTCGCACACCACGGGCACCCCGGCGGCGATAATCCGTTCGGCGTCCCGGGCGTGCAGGTGGTTGGGGGTGCACAGGTGCACCACGTCGAGGCCGGCGGCGAGCAGGTCATCGA
>NZ_JBHXLV010000006.1:0-69721 GCF_042721685.1 Streptomyces sp. NPDC058459
CTCCGGGGCCGACGGTTCGCTGAGAACGCCCCTCGAACTGCTGACGTCAGTCGTTGACGCAGGTGTTGCCGAAGGCGGGGTTCAGGAGCCCGATCACGTTGACCGTGTTGCCGCAGACGTTCACCGGAACGTGCACCGGTACCTGGACGACATTGCCGGACAGGACACCGGGCGAACCGACGGCCGCACCGCTGGCACCCGCGTCGGCGGCGGCGATGCCCGCGCCCGCGAGAACGAGTCCACCGGTGGCAACCGCGGCAGCGACGACCTTCTTGATCATTGTTCCTCCTAGTTGGAAACGCGGCCCCAAGGTGCGGGGTCACATCACGGGTAACGAGGAGGAAGTAATCGGGCTACGAGCTTATCGGCGCATTCACTCTTCTCAGTCGGTCTCGTACGCCTGCCTGATTACCCCTGACCGGGGGCTTCAGGAGGCGTCGATGAACCGGTCCAGCACCCGTACGCCGAACTGGAGCCCGTCCACCGGCACTCGCTCGTCCACGCCGTGGAACATCCCGGCGAAGTCCAGGTCCGGCGGCAGCTTGAGCGGCGCGAAGCCGAAGCCCCGGATGCCGAGGTCGTCGAACGACTTGGCGTCCGTGCCGCCGGAGAGCATGTACGGCACCGCACGCGCGATCGGGTCCTCGGCCAGCAGCGCGGACTGCATGGCCTCCACGAGGGCTCCGTCGAAACTGGTCTCGACAGCCTTGTCCGCATGGACGTCCGAGCGGCGCACGTTCGGGCCGAGCAGCCGGTCGAGGTCGGTGAGGAACTCCTCCTCGTGGCCCGGCAGGAAGCGGCCGTCGATGTGCGCGGTGGCCTCGCCGGGGATGACGTTGACCTTGTAACCGGCATTCAGCTGCGTGGGGTTGGCGGTGTTGCTGAGAGTGGCGCCGATGAGCTTGGCGATGCCGCCCAGCCTGGTGAGGGTCGACTCCATGTCCTCGGGGTCGAGTTCGGTGCCGAGCGCGTCGCCGAGTTCGTCCAGGAAGGCGCGGGTGGTCTTGGTGACCCGTACCGGGAACTTGTGGCGGCCGACGCGGGCAACGGCCTCGGACAGCTCGGTGATGGCGTTGTCGCGGTGGATCATCGAGCCGTGCCCGGCGGTGCCGGCCACGGTCAGCTTCATCCAGTGGATGCCCTTCTCGGCCGTCTGGATCAGATAGAGCCTGCGCTGCTCGTTCACCGTGAAGGAGAAGCCGCCGACCTCGCTGATCGCCTCCGTGACACCCTCGAACAGCTCGGGGTGGTTGTCGACCAGGTACCGGGCGCCGTAGGTGCCGCCCGCCTCCTCGTCGGCGAGGAAGGCGACGACGATGTCGCGGGGGGGCTTGCGCCCGCTGCGCAGCCGGTCGCGGACGACCGCGAGGGTCATCGCGTCCATGTCCTTCATGTCGACGGCCCCGCGCCCCCATACGCACCCGTCGGCGATCTCGCCGGAGAAGGGGTCGTGGGTCCAGTCGTCCGCGTTGGCCGGAACGACGTCCAGGTGGCCGTGGATCAGCAGGGCCGGCCGGGACGGGTCCTCGCCCTCGATACGGGCGACCGTGGAGGCGCGCCCCGGATGCGACTCGAAGATCTTCGGCTCCAGGCCGACCTCGGCGAGCTTCCCGGCGACGTACTCGGCGGCGGCGCGCTCGCCGGGTCCTGAGTGGTCGCCGAAGTTGCTGGTGTCGAACCGGATCAGTTCGCGGCAGAGGTCCACGACCTCGTCCTCACCGGTGACGCCCTTGGCCGTGTCCGTCTCACTCACGCTGCTTCCTCCCGCTGTCACTGCTCGTGGGTCACCCCCATCCTCCCCCCGCCCGGCCCGTTCCCGTCCACCCCGCCACAGGCCGTTCACACAGCGGGGGCCTGGACCGGGGGGTGATCGGACGCCCTGGAAAGCCTGGTAATGTTTCCTTCGTCGCTGCGGGGAACACCCCGCACGTCAGACACCTTGTCCGGGTGGCGGAATGGCAGACGCGCTAGCTTGAGGTGCTAGTGCCCTTTATCGGGCGTGGGGGTTCAAGTCCCCCCTCGGACACCAGCGACAGACCCCGCTCCGTGCGGGGTTTTCTGCTTTTCCTACCCCCGAGTCTGCAGGTGGGACCCATCCACCCATGGGGGCCGATGTCCGCCGAACCACCCCGCTCGGCAGCACCACCGCACCCGCTCCCGAACGGGCCGCAACTCTCAGCCGTCTGGGCAGCAGACTCTTCGGCCGAGGGCTGACGCTCCTCCGAGGGCGACGACCTGCAGAACAGCTCGGCCACGACATCGCTTGCACTCACCCGGGGGCCGTGGGCATCCTCCCGTGCTCCGGGCGACGGGCCGTGTGGCCGATGCCCACCTTCACGATCTTCGACGACACCAGAGTGCACGCGGACACGTGGGACGCTGCTTCCACCCTCACGCAGCCCTGCCGAGTCGAGCTGTACGCCCGAGCCTTCGAGCGGCTGTCCCAGGGTGCCGCGCGGGGAGCTGCGGCGCGGTCTCTGGTGGCGAGCGCGTTGGCGTCCCTGGACTGATGAGGTACGGGCACCGTCCGGCACAATGGCGCACATGGCTCGTCGCACCTCTCGTACGCCTTCCCGTAACACCGCTTCCGCCGCCTGCCCATGTGGGCTGCCGAGCGGTTACGCCGACTGTTGTGGGCGGTTCCACGCGGGGGCGGCTGCCGCGTCGAGTGCGGAGGCGTTGATGCGCTCGCGGTACAGCGCGTTCGTCGTGGGGGACGTGGAGTATCTGGGGCGGACCTGGCATCCGCGGACGCGGCCCGGCCAGTTGGAGTTCGATCCGGGGATGCGGTGGACGGGGCTGGAGATCCTGGAGACCGAGGGCGGGTCCGCCTTCCATTCCACGGGGACCGTGACGTTCCGGGCGTCCTACCGCGGTGGTTCGCTGTATGAGCGGAGCCGGTTCGAGCGGGTGGACGGGGCGTGGGTGTATGCCGACGGGGAGTTCCCCGAAGACTGAGACCTACGGCACCAGGATGTCCAGTTCCTGGAGCGCGCCCACCGTGATCTCCCGGGTCAGTTCCTCCGCGCGGGCGCTGTCACCGGCGCGGACGGCCTCGGCGACGCGGACGTGCAGGGTGACCGCCGGCGGGTCGGGGTCGGCGAACATCACGTCGTGCTGGGTGCGGCCCGCGAGGACCTCGGCGACCACGTCCCCGAGGCGGGCGAACATCTCGTTGCCGGACGCCGTGAGGATGATCCGGTGGAAGGCGATGTCGTGGATCAGGTACTGCTCCAGCTTGTGGCCGCGTGAGTTGGCGACCATGCCGAGCGCGCACGCGGTGAGTTCGGCGCACTGCTCGGCGGTGGCGTTGCGGGCGGTGAGGCCGGCCGCTACGGGTTCGATCGCGGACCGCAGCACGGTCAGCGAGCGCAGCTGGTGCGGGCGGTCGGCGCCCGCGAGGCGCCAGCGGATGACCTGCGGATCGTAGACGTTCCACTCGTGCTTGGGGCGGACCGTGACGCCGACGCGGCGGCGGGAGGCGACCAGGTGCATGGACTCCAGTACGCGCACCGCCTCGCGCATGACGGAGCGGGACACGTCGAAGCGCTGGGCGAGTTCGTCGGTGCGTAGCACACTGCCCGGCGGGTACGCGCCCGCCGTGATCGCGGGGCCGAGGGTGTCCAGTACGCGGCCGTGCAGCCCCCGGCCCGGTGTGCTCATGCACTCAGCGTACGGCCTGGATCACAGCCGTAAATAGTCAGACTTATATGTCACACGCACTTGAATTTGTCATACCTAATGGGTTTCAGTGTGGCGACGCCGGAGTACGGCGTCGACGTCGAGGAAGACAGCGAGGCAGTCATGCGCAGCCCCCAGGTCGTCGTCGTGATGGGCGTCGCCGGGACGGGCAAGACCACGATCGGTCCCTTGCTCGCCGCCCGGCTGGGCGTTCCGTACGCCGAGGGCGACGACTTCCACCCGCAGGCCAACATCGACAAGATGTCGGCGGGGACCCCTCTGGAGGACGCCGACCGGTGGCCGTGGCTCGATGCCATCGGGCGCTGGGCGCACGGCCGGGCGGGGCTCGGCGGGGTGGTGAGCAGCTCGGCGCTGAAGCGGTCGTACCGCGACCGGCTGCGGGCCGAGGCTCCCGGAGTGGTGTTCGTGCACCTGACGGGCAGCCGGGAACTCATCGAGAGCCGGATGTCCCGTCGGCAGGATCACTTCATGCCGACCGCGCTGCTGGACTCGCAGTTCGCCACGCTCCAGCCGCTCCAGGCCGACGAGGCGGGTGTCGCCGTCGACGTCGGCGGGTCCCCCGAGGAGATCACCGAGCGGGCGGCCGAGGCTCTGGCCGCGTTCGGCGCCGCCTCCGCGTAGTCCCTCTCCGCGTAGTCCCCTGCCGCGCTACCAGTACCGCGGCGCCGCAGTACCCCTCTTTCTGCACTCCCCCTCATGTCCCCCGAATCCCCGTAATCGCAAGGAAACCCCGTGACCAGACTCAGCGTCGAGATGCTGGCAGCGGACACCGTCCAGCCGATCACCTCGGCCGGCCACACCCAGTTGGGCATAGCCGTCCTGGCGGGCATCGCCGTCATCGTTCTTCTCATCACCAAGTTCAAGCTCCACCCCTTTCTGGCCCTGACCATCGGTTCGCTGGTGCTGGGCGCGGTGGCCGGTGCGCCGCTCGACAAGGCGATCGTGAGTTTCACGACCGGCCTGGGGAGTACGGTCGCCGGTGTCGGTGTGCTGATCGCGCTGGGTGCGATCCTCGGCAAGCTGCTCGCCGACTCCGGCGGCGCGGACCAGATCGTCGACACGATCCTCGCCAGGGCGGGCGGCCGTGCGATGCCGTGGGCCATGGTGCTCATCGCGTCCGTGATCGGTCTGCCGCTGTTCTTCGAGGTCGGCATCGTGCTGCTGATCCCGGTGGTGCTGATGGTCGCCCGGCGCGGCAACTACTCGCTGATGCGGATCGGCATCCCGGCGCTGGCCGGCCTGTCCGTGATGCACGGTCTGATCCCGCCGCACCCCGGCCCGCTGGTCGCGATCGACGCGGTGAAGGCGAACCTGGGGGTGACCCTGGCGCTCGGCATCGTGGTCGCCATTCCGACCGTGATCATCGCCGGTCCGCTGTTCTCGAAGGTGGCCGCCCGCTGGGTGGACGTCCAGGCGCCGGACCGGATGATCCCGGAGCGCGCGTCGGAGAGCCTGGAGCGTCGTCCGGGCTTCGGTGCCACGCTGGCCACGGTGCTGCTGCCGGTGGCGCTGATGCTGACGAAGGCCCTGGTGGACATCGTCATCGACGACCCGGCGAACATGACGCAGCGGGTCTTCGACGTGGTCGGCTCCCCGCTGATCGCGCTGCTCGTCGCGGTGCTCGTCGGCTTCTTCACGCTGGGCCGGCCCGCGGGCTTCACCAAGGGCCGGCTCCAGCAGACCGTCGAGCAGGGCCTGATGCCGATCGCGGGCATCCTGCTGATCGTCGGCGCGGGCGGTGGCTTCAAGCAGACGCTGATCGACTGCGGTGTGGGCCAGATGATCCTGGACGTCTCCAAGGACTGGTCGATCCCGGCGCTGCTGCTGGCCTGGCTGATCGCGGTGGCGATCCGGCTGGCGACCGGTTCGGCGACGGTGGCCACGGTCTCGGCGGCCGGTCTGGTCGCGCCGCTCGCGGCTGACATGTCGACGGCACACACGGCCCTGCTGGTGCTGGCCATCGGTGCCGGTTCGCTCTTCTTCAGCCATGTGAACGACGCGGGCTTCTGGCTGGTCAAGGAGTACTTCGGCCTGAGCGTCGGCCAGACGGTGAAGACCTGGTCGGTGATGGAGACCATCATCTCGGTGGTCGCCGGCGGCCTGGTCCTCCTGCTGTCCCTGGTGGTCTAGGAGGGTCTAGGAGCGCTACCGCGCTGAGGGCTCACCCCCTCCTCGACGTCGGCGGCGGGATCGCCGGGCCGGGATCGAGGAGCGGGTGGGCCCGCTGGGCGTCCTGGTCGACGACGCGGGGACGCTGACGCGGGAGCCGCTGCCGGAGTTCACCGACTCCGACCGGCACCGCTCGCTGGGGCCGCGCCGAGGGTCTCCCCCGCCGCCGGCCAGGCGCTCCGCGTCGACGGCGCCGTGACGAGCGGGCTCAGGGCCGCCACAGCGGGTGTTCCCGCTCCGCCCACTTCCGGCTCACGGTGCCGGTACGCAGTCCCCGCCGGGCCTCCGGGTCGCCGAGGGCCTTGCCGATGTGTCCGGCGAGGACCACGCCGACGGTGAGGGCCAGCCAGTCGTGCACGAAGGTGGCCGAGGTGCGCCACAGCAGCGGGGTGAGATGGGTGAACCACATCATCAGGCCGGTGCCGAGCATCACCAGCACGGCTCCGGCGATCCACGCCGTGTAGACCTTCTGCCCGGCGTTGAACTTGCCCGCGGGGCGCTCCGCGTACCGCCGGTCCCGGCGCAGGGCGGCACGCAGCCAGCGCCGGTCGTGCGGGCCGAACCGGTTGAGCGCGCCCAGGTCGGCGCGGAACGCGCGGGAGACCAGGCCCAGCAGCACGGGCGCCGGCAGCGCGAGTCCGGCCCATTCGTGGATACGTACGACGAGTTCGCGGCGGCCGACCAGGACGGCGAGCTGGGGCACGTAGAGGCAGGCGGCCGTCGCCACGCAGACGGCCATGAGGGCGGCGCTCGTGCGGTGGACCCAGCGCTCGGCCGGGGTGAAGCGGCGGACGCGGGCGCTCGGCGGGGCCGGGGTGTCAGCTCGTAGGGTCATCGGTCCGTCCGTTCGAGCGGCCGACCCAGGCGTCGACGTCGTAGCCGAGTCTCTCCCAGTAGCCGGGCTGGACATGGTCGCTGACGGTGATGCCGGAGAGCCACTTGGCCGACTTGTAGAAGTACATCGGGGCGACGTAGAGGCGGACGGGGCCGCCGTGGTCGTGGCCGATGTCCTTGCCCTGCATGCGCAGCGCGACCAGGACGTCGGGGCGGCGGGCCTGGTCGAGGGTGAGGCTCTCGGTGTAGGTGCCGTCGAAGCAGGTGAAGCGGATGGCCTTCGCGGTGGGGCGTACGCCGGCCGCGTCGAGCAGGGTGGCGAGGCGGACGCCCTCGAAGGGGGTTCCGGGCACCCGCCAGCCGGTGACGCACTGGACGTCCCTGGTCAGCCGGGTGCGGGGCAGGGCGCGCAGGTCGGCGAGGGTGTAGGCGCGGGGGTGGTCGACGAGGCCGTCCACGGTGAGCCGGTAGTCGGCGGGGCCCTTGTGAGGGACGGACGCGGCGACGGAGTAGTAGCGGAAGCCGCCGCCGTTGGGGAGCAGTCCGCTCAGTCCGGTGGGGTCCTGGCCGGAGAGGGCGCCGAGCACGCTCTCCGCGCCGCGTTGCAGCCAGGGCGCGGTGGCGACACCGAGCGCGCCGAGGCCGAGGGTGCCCAGGAAGAGGCGGCGGCCGATGGGCTTGCCGTGGGTGTCGGGATCGGCGGTCTGCCGGTCCGGGTCGTCGGGGGTCACGTCGTCATTCGAGCACGTCCGGGGGCTTCGGGGCCAGTGTCGCCGGGGATCAGCCGGTGGCGAGGGCGTGGGCGCGGGCCTGGTGGAAGGCGGTCCAGGGGTCCTGGTTGGTGTAGGACCAGGGGGCGGGGGTGACGTGCGGGCCGATGCGGTGGAAGAGGGCCGCGGCCTCGGCGCCGCGGCCGGCCGCGGACATGGCGAAGGCGAGGTGGTTGAGGTCGATGTGCCGTCTGGGGTGTTCGTCGTGCTCCCACTCCAGCCACCAGTCGAAGGCTGCGCGCAGCACCCGGCGGGCCCGGGGGCCGGTCCAGTGGGCGCAGGGGGCGGGGCCGGGGACGGCCGGGGCGAGGCCGGCGGCAGCGAGGACGCGGTGGCGTTCGGCGCGGGCGACGACCGGGAGGACGGCGAGCGGGGAGTCGGCGGGGGCCTCGGCGGCGGCCCGTTCGGCGGCGTCGTAAGCCTCGTGGGACTCGCGCCCGCCGGGCGGGCGTTCGGCGAGGCCGGCGATGAGCAGATGGTGGGCGTGGTGGTGCTCGGGGTGGCGGGCGCGCAGTTCCTTGAAGACGGCCGTCGGCTCCGGCGCGGGGCCGTCGGCGCGGGTCAGCAGGAGCAGGCCGAGCCAGGGGGTGGGGTCGGCGGGGGCGAGTCCGGCGGCGGTGTGGCAGGAGGCGCGGGCGTGCTCGGGGTCCTCCTGGCCGCGCAGGGCGCGGTGGACCAGGGCCAGGGCGAGCAGGGTGGCCGCGTCGGCGGAGCCGGGTTCGGCGAGCAGCCACCGCCCGGCCGCGGTGTGGGCGCCGGGTTCGGCGGCGAGCACGGTGACGCGGTGGCCCCGGCGGTCCCAGTCGTCGCCGGTGTGCGGCAGCAGGGAGCGGGCGGACTGCCAGCGTCCCTGGGCCAGGGCGGCGCGCGCGGAGAGGAGTTCGGCGTCGCCCAGGGCGGCGTCGAAGGTGCCGGAGTGCGCGGGGGCGGTGCCGCCGGGCGGGTCCGAGGGGGCCCGGTCGGTGACGGGCGGGGGCGGGGTCAGGGGCACCGCAGGACTTCCTGTTTTTCGGGCTGCCATCGGCCGATCACTCACAGCAAACTCCCCGCCTCGGTTTGCGTCAAGCGGAATCAGGGTGTTGCTCGGTTCAACCACCGCGTCTGCTGGGGAACTTGGGGTACGGGTGCCCAGGTCGGGGCCGGGTAGGCAGGTCCGGGAGGCGCCGCGTGTGGCGTACGCCATGGCGCCGGGCGGCCGGGGGACGGAACATGAAGGACGTTTCACCCGAAACGTGCTCACTTCAGGGCACTCTCCACAGTGCCGTCCGCGAGGGGCGTTACAGTCGACCACTACGCAATCGTGGCCCGGCCGATGATCGAGGTACGCAGCGTGTCCGTTCTGGTTCTCCTCCTCGCCGTGAGTGCCGCGGCGTGCCTGGGGTTCGGGTTCGTGCTTCAGCAGAACGTGGCGCGGAACGCGCCCCCCGGCGACTTCCTCTCCTTCCGGCTGCTGCTGGACCTGATGCGGGTGCCGCGCTGGCTGGGCGGTACGGCACTGATGGTGGCGGGCATGGCGCTGGGCGCGGTGGCGCTCGGCAACGGTGAGATCTCGCTGGTCGAGCCGCTGCTCGCCACCAATCTGCTGTTCGCGCTCGCCCTGTCCCGGCGGCAGACCGGCCAGCCGCTGGGCCGGCAGGGCTGGGCCGGTCTGGTGCTGCTGGCGGGCGGGGTGAGCACGTTCATCCTGGCGGGCCGTCCGCGCGGCGGCACCGCGGTCACCGACCCGGTGCGGCACTGGCTGATCCTCGGCGTGATGGTGGGGGTGGCACTGGCGCTGGCCGGCTGGGCGAAACGCTCACGGATCTCCTGGAGCCCGGTGCTGCTGGCGACGGCCGCCGGGCTTCTCTACGGCGTGCAGGACGCGCTGACCCGGGTGAGCGGCATCCGCTTCCGGGAGGGCGGCTTCACGGAGCTGTTCACCGGCGGGCATCCGTACGCGGTACTGGCGCTCGGGGTGACCGGGCTGCTGCTGGTGCAGAGCGCGTTCGAGGCGGCGCCGCTGCGGATGTCGCTGCCCGCGCTGACGGCCGCCCAGCCGCTCGCGGGCATCCTGTGCGGGGTGGGCTTCCTGGGCGACCGGCTGCACACCGGCACCGGGGCGCTGGCCTGGGAGGCGGCCGGGCTCGCGGCGGTCGTCGCGGGCATCGTGCTGCTGGGGCTGCACCCGGCGATGCCGTGCGGCACGGCCGAGGAGCGGCCGGTGCGGGATCTCCAGCGGAACTGAGCCGCCGGCGGCCGGGGCTGCTTGGATGGCGGGCATGAACCCCGCCGACGAGATCCTCGACATCGTGGACGAGCACGACCGTGTCGTCACTCAGGCCCCGCGCGGCCAGGCGTACGCCGAGGGGCTGCGCCACCGCTGCGTCTTCATCCAGGTCCGCGACGCGCAGGGCCGCCTCTTCGTGCACCGGCGCACCGCGACCAAGCTGGTCTTCCCCGCGCTGTACGACCTGTTCGTGGGCGGGGTGGTGGGCGCGGGCGAGTCCTACGACGAGGCGGCGCTGCGCGAGGCGGAGGAGGAGCTGGGGGTGAGCGGGCTGCCCGAGCCGGCCTTCCTCTTCAAGTTCCTCTACCAGGACGGGGGTGAGGCAGGGCTCGGCTGGTGGTCGGCGGTGTACGAGGTGCGCTGCGACCTGCCGGTGCGCCCGCAGGCGGAGGAGGTGCAGTGGCATGCCTTCCTCACCGACGAGGAGGTCGCGGCGCGGCTTCCCGAGTGGGAGTGGGTGCCGGACGGCATGGCCGCGTACGAGCGGCTGAGGGCCTTCCGGGCGGCGGGGTGAGGCGCCGGTAGGGTCCGGCGGGTGAGCGAATTCGTACGCAACGTCCGGCTCTGGTTCGAACCCGAGCGGGTGCGGGAGCAGGGCACCACCCCGGACTACCGGTTCTCGCTGGCCAACGAGCGGACCTTTCTGGCGTGGCTGCGGACCGCGCTGGCGCTGATCGGCGGCGGTTTCGCGGTGGACCAGTTCCTGCCGCAGCTGCGCTGGGCGTGGCGGGTGGCGCTGGCGCTGCTGGGCGGCGGGGTGCTGTGCGCGCTGCGCGCGGTGCACCACTGGATGCGCTGCGAGCAGGCGATGCGGCGGGGCGAGGATCTGCCGGTGTCGCGGTTCCCGGCGGTGCTGAGCCTGCTGGTGGCGGTGGTGGCCGTGGCGATGGTCGTGGTGGTGCTGGCCGGATGGGCGGGATGACGGCTCCGGCCGGGGACCTGGGGCTCCAGCCGCAGCGCACCCGGCTGGCGTGGCGGCGTACGACCCTGTCGGGCACGGTGACCGCGGTGCTGGCCGTGCGGGCCGCGGTGCGCGCCACGGGTCCGCTCACCGGGGCGGTGCTGGTACTGCTGTGCTGTGCGTGCTGGCTGGCCTTCCTCGCGCTGGCCCATCTGCGCATCCGGGCCCTGGCGCGGAGCGCGGTACCGGCCGCGCTGTCCCCGCGCCTGGCCTGGGCCGCGACGGGGTGCGCGATGGCGCTGGCGGTGTGCGCGGCGGTGCTGGTGGCCTAGCGGGACTCAACCGGAAGGCGGGACCCGGCCGTCATCCAGAGGGCGGGCCCTGGTCGTCGTCCCCGCTCACCGTGACGACGATCTTGCCCCGGGTGCGGCCCTCCTGGCTGAGCCGCTGGGCCTCGGCGGTGTGCTCCAGCGGGAACGTCCTGTCGACGTGGACGGAGACGGCTCCCTGGCCGGCCAGCCGGGCCAGCTCGGTGAGGTCCTCGGGGTCGGGGCGGACGAACCAGTAGCGGCCGCCGTAGTCGGTGACGGCCGGGTCGGCGATGGAGGCGAGGCGGCCGCCGGGGACGAGGAGCTGGGCGGAGAGCTTCAGGGTCTCGCCGCCGACGGTGTCGAGGACCGCGTCCACCCCCTCGGGGGCGATCCCGCGGACCCGCTCGGCCAGGCCCTCGCCGTAGCTGACGGGTTCGCCGCCGAGGGCGCGTACGAAGGCGTGGTTGCGCTCGCTCGCGCTGCCGATGACGCGGGCCCCGAGGTGGGCGGCGAGCTGCACGCCGAGGGAGCCGACCCCGCCGGCGGCGGCGTGGATGAGCACGGTGTCACCGTGCCTGACCTTGAGGATCCGCACAAGGACCTGGTAGGCGGTCAGGCCGGCGAGCGGCAGCCCGGCGGCCTCCTCGAAGGACGTCGCGGCGGGCTTGCGGGCGAGGGTGCGTACGGGGGCGGCGACGTACTCGGCGAAGGTGCCGAGCGACAGCAGGTCCTCGCGTACGTACCCCATCACCTCGTCCCCTTCCGCGTACTCGGTGACGGAGGGGCCGGAGCGGACCACGACGCCGCTGACGTCCCAGCCGGTGATGACGGGGAAGACGGTGTTCAGGATCGGGTCGAGATATCCCTCGCGGCACTTCCAGTCGACCGGGTTGACCGCGGCCGCGCGCACCCGGACCAGCACCTGGTCGGGTCCGACCTTCGGCTCGGGCAGCTCGCCGTACTCCAGCACCTCGGGGCCGCCGTAGCGGCGGTAGCTGATGGCCTTCATGATCTGGACCCTCCTGGGTGTTCAGCCGCCACGCGACCCCCTGTGCCACGATATGGGCGGTTCCCGGTGTGCGCGCACCCGGTCTTGTCCCGGCACGGTCACCGTGAACACACTGGACGGCATACCGACCGGTCGGCATCATGTGATGGGTTCCTGTTCACCCGTTCGTAGGAGTGCTGTATGAGTGCCGACCACCCGCCCGGACTCGATCCCGACCGGCTGCGCGCGCTGCTCGACCGTGTGCGCCCCGGCCTGGTGACCGGCCCGCTGTCCGGCAGGCTGATCGAGGGCGGACGGTCGAACCTCACCTACGCCGTCTCGGACGGCACCTCCCGCTGGGTGGTCCGACGGCCCCCGCTGGGCCATGTGCTGGCCACCGCGCACGACATGCGGCGCGAGCACCGGGTGATCAGCGCCCTGCACCCCACCCGGGTGCCGGTCCCCCGGCCGGTGCTGCTGTGCGAGGACGACGAGGTGCTGGGCGCGCCGTTCTACGTGATGGAGTTCGTCGAGGGCACCCCGTACCGCACGGCGGACCAGCTCCTGCCGATCGGCCCGGAGCGTACCCGCAACGCGGTGCTGTCGCTGGTGGACACCCTGGTCGAGCTGCACGCGGTGGACCCCGCCGAGGTGGGCCTCGCGGACTTCGGCCGGCCCGAGGGGTTCCTGGACCGCCAGCTGCGCCGCTGGGGCAAGCAGCTGGACGCCTCCCGCAACCGCGAACTGGCGGGTGTGGACGAGCTGCACACGGCCCTCGGCCGCTCGCTGCCCGCCTCCCCGGCCCCGGCCGTGGTGCACGGCGACTACCGCCTGGACAACGTGCTGATCGGCGAGGGCGACCGGATCGAGGCCGTCCTCGACTGGGAGATGTCGACGCTGGGCGACCCGCTCACGGACCTCGGCCTGCTGGTGATGTACAGCCGGCCGCTCGGAATGACCCACTCCCCCGTCTCCACCACCGCCGAGGCCCCCGGCCACCCGAAGCCCGCCGAGCTGATCGAGCGGTACGCGGAGCGCTCCGGGCGCGATGTCTCGGACGTGGACTGGTACACGGCGTTCGCCTGGTTCAAGCTCGCCGTGATCCTGGAGGGCATCCACTACCGGTACACCCTCGGCCAGACGGTGGGACGCGGCTTCGACCGCATCGGGGACCTGGTGCCCGTCTTCATCGAGCACGGACTGACCACTCTTCAGGAAGGCTGAGAGCAGATGGACTTCGCGTTCGACGCGCGCACCGAGGAACTCCGCACCCGGCTCCTCGCCTTCATGGACACCTACGTGTACCCGGCGGAGCAGACCGCCGAGGAGCAGCGGGCGCTGCTGGCCTCACCCTGGGACACCCCGGCGGTGGTGGACGAGCTGAAGGCCGAGGCACGCAGGCAGGGCCTGTGGAACCTCTTCCTGCCCGACGCCGAGTACGGGGCCGGGCTGACCAACCTCCAGTACGCGCCGCTGGCCGAGATCACCGGCCGGTCCCCGCAGCTGGCGCCGACCGCGCTGAACTGCGCGGCGCCGGACACCGGGAACATGGAGGTGCTGGCGCAGTTCGGCACCGACGAGCAGCGGAAGCAGTGGCTGGAGCCGCTGCTGGCCGGGGAGATCCGGTCGGCGTTCGCCATGACCGAGCCGGAGGTGGCCTCCTCGGACGCCACCAACATCACCACGCGCATCGAGCGGGACGGTGACCAGTACGTCATCACGGGGCGCAAGTGGTACATCTCCGGGGCGATGAACCCGGACTGCCGGATCTTCATCGTGATGGGCAAGACCGACCCGGACGGCGTGGACCTGCGCCGTCAGCAGTCGATGGTGCTGGTCCCGCGTGACACGCCCGGGGTGACCGTGCGGCGGGCCATGCGGGTCTTCGGGTACGAGGACCACTCGCACGGCGGGCACGCGGAGGTCGTCTTCGACCACGCGCGCGTGCCGGTGGCCAGCCTGGTGGGCGAGGAGGGCGGCGGTTTCGCCATCGCGCAGGCCCGGCTGGGTCCGGGGCGCATCCACCACTGCATGCGGCTGATCGGCATGGCCGAGCGGGCCATCGAGCTGATGTGCCGGCGGGCGGTGTCCCGTACCGCGTTCGGCAAGCCGCTGGCGCGGCAGGGTGTGGTGCAGAACTGGATCGCGGACGCGCGGGTGACGGTGGAGCAGCTGAGGCTGCTGGTGCTGAAGACGGCCTGGCTGATGGACACCGCCGGCAACCGGGGCGCGCACACCGAGATCCAGGCCATCAAGATCGCCACTCCGCGCGCGGTGGTGGAGATCCTGGACCGGGCGATCCAGCTGCACGGCGCGGGCGGGGTGAGCCAGGACTTCCCGCTGGCCGACCTGTACGCGGGTGCGCGCACGCTGATGCTGGCGGACGGCCCGGACGAGGTGCACCAGCGCTCGCTGGCCCGGCGGGAGCTGAAGAAGTACCTGTAGGGATGCGGTGGTAAGGGGCGCCTGCCCATGCCGGCGCCCCTTACGCGTGCCGTCAGGGGCGCAGGGCGCGCAGCAGGAGGTCGGCGAGGTGGTCGGCGACCTGCCGCGGGGCGAGCGGGCCTTCGGGGCGGTACCAGGTGGAGAGGTGGTGGACCGAGCCGA
This sequence comes from Streptomyces sp. NPDC058459, assembly GCF_042721685.1. Taxonomy (NCBI): domain Bacteria; kingdom Bacillati; phylum Actinomycetota; class Actinomycetes; order Kitasatosporales; family Streptomycetaceae; genus Streptomyces; species Streptomyces sp. NPDC058459. The sequence goes on from NZ_JBHXLV010000006.1 coordinate 14,549, forward strand.
AGTGGTAGTCCACGATCAGGTCGGCCGGGGTGGCGGTGGAGAACACGCCCGCGCGCTGGCCCTCCTCGATGAGCGCGCGGAACCGTTCGTGGTAACGGCGGCGTTCGGCGCGGACCTGCTTGTTCTTCTCCGGGCTGAGGTGGTGCATAGACCGGAAGAAGATCATCGCGTCGTCGAGGTTCTCGATGGTGGTGACGACGACGTCGGCGGCCGCGTCCCGTACCCGCTTCTCCACCGGCTCGTCGGCGTCCGCGAAGGCGTCCAGGCGGTCCTGCTGGAGGCGCAGTACCCGCGCGTATACCTCGTGCAGGAGGTCGTCCTTGGAACCGAAGTAGTGGTAGAGCGCGCCCTTGGTGACTCCGGCGGCCTCGACGATCTCCTGCACCGAGGTGCGGTCGTAGCCCTGGTCGGCGAAGAGGCGGGTCGCGGCGTCCAGCAGCCGCCGCGGGACGGGCGTGGCGTCTCCGTCCGTGGTTCTGGGCACTGCCGCCACCTGCCTTTCCGTCGTCTCCGCCGACTGTCGTCACCCGGCGGGGGAACGCGTCCCCGCCGGAGGATCTTCCCACCCCCCGGCGGGCGAGGGTGGCCGGGGCCGGGTCAGCGGGCGTCCTCCCAGGCGCGCTGGAGCCGGTTCATGCCGCCCAGCCACTTGTCCGGGTGGGCGGCGCGGGCCTGGTAGTACTCGCCCACCTCGGGGTGCGGCAGGACCAGGAAGCGGTCCTCGGCCATCCCCGCGAAGAGCGCGTCCGCGACCGCGGCCGGTTCGATCGCGGTCGGCTGGAGCACCAGGTCGCCCGCGCTGCCGGTGGCGGCCAGCATGTCGGTGCGCACGCCCTGCGGGCAGATCGCGTGCACCCTGACGCCCCGGTGGCGGTAGGTGAGGGACAGCCACTCGGCGAAGGCCAGCGCGCCGTGCTTGGTGACGCTGTAGGAGGGCGCGCCGATCATGGTGAGCAGTCCGGCGGCGGAGACCGTGGAGACGAACCGGCCACCGCCCCTCTCCAGCCAGTCGGGCAGCAGGTCGTGGGCGGCGCGGACATGGGCCATCACGTTGACGTCCCAGGACGCCGCCCAGGAGCGCTCGTCCAGCGGGCCGCCGGGGGTGCCGTCCTCGAAGGCGACGCCGGCGTTGGCGCAGTACACGTCGATGGTGCCGCCGAGTGCCGCGCGGGCCTCGGCGACGATGCCGGAGGCGTCGCCGGGCACGGCCGTGGCGCCGATCTCCTCGGCCACCGCCTCGGCCTTGCCGGCGTCGAGGTCGTTGACGACGACCCTGGCGCCCTCGGCGGCGAACCGCCGGGCCAGCGCGGCCCCGATCCCTCCGCCCGCCCCGGTGACGACGACTCCGGCGTCCTGCACGGCTTCCACCGGCGGCCTCCTTCGAGCTGTGGCTGTGTGCGGCGGTCCGGCCGCCGCGGCGCCAGACTAACCAGTCGGTATGCCGGAGGGAAGCGGAATCGCCGAGGGCCCCCGGTCCGGCGCGTTCCCTGGCGGGCCGCCAGGCGCTAGCGTCCCCGTGGTCATGGCACCCGCCGCGCTCAGGGAGGTCCTCGTATGACGCTGTCCAGACGGAGCCTGATCGCCACCACCGCCACCGCCGGGCTCGGGGCCGCGATCCCGGCCCCGGCCTCGGACGCGGGTGGAGGGCGCGGGGTGCGCACCGGGTTCGAGCGGCTGGCCGCCGACGGCTACGCCCCGCTGGCCGGCCGGACGGCGGGGATCGTCACCAACCCGACCGGGATCACCCGCGACGTCCGGCACATCGTGGACGTGATGCACGCCGACCCCCGGGTGAAGCTGACCGCCGTGTTCGGCCCCGAGCACGGCTTCCGGGGCACCGCCCAGGCGGGCGGCTCGGAGGGGCGGTACGACGATCCGGCGACCGGGCTGCCGGTGTACGACACGTATCTGAAGAGCGGCCAGGCGCTCGCCGACGTCTTCACCGCCTCCGGGGTGGACACGGTCGTCTTCGACATCCAGGACGCGGGCGCCCGCTTCTACACGTACATCTGGACGCTGTACGACTGCATGGAGGCGGCGGCGCTCGCGGGGAAGCGGTTCGTGGTGCTGGACCGGCCGAATCCGGTGACCGGGCGGGCGGCGCTGGGGCCGGTGCTGCACGAGGAGTTCGCCACGTTCGCCGGCCGGCGGCCGGTCGCGCAGGCGCACGGGATGACGGTGGCGGAGCTGGCCCGGCTGTTCAACGGGGAGTTCCTGGACAGGCCGGTGCCGCTGGAGACGGTGACGATGACGGGCTGGCGGCGCGGGATGTTCTTCGGCGACTGCGCTCTGCCCTGGGTGCCGCCGAGCCCGAACATGCCGACCCCGGACACCGCCCTGGTGTACTCCGGGACCGGTCTGTTCGAGGGCACCAACCTCTCCGAGGGCCGGGGCACCACGCGCCCCTTCGAACTCCTGGGCGCGGAGGGCGTCGACGGGCGCTGGGCGGAGGCGGCGAACCAGGAGAGGCTGCCGGGTGTGCGGTTCCGGGAGGCGTACTTCGCGCCGACGTTCTCCAAGTTCCAGGGGAGGACGGTGGGCGGGGTGCAGCTCCATGTGCACGATCCGGCGGCCTTCGACCCGGTGCTGACCGGGGTGGCGCTGCTGGTGACGGCACGGCGGGTGTGGGACGGGTTCGCGTGGCGGCCGGACAACTGGATCGACAGGCTCACCGGTTCGGAGAAGGTGCGCACGATGATCGACGCCGGCGCCGGGGCGGACGAGGTGGCGGCTGCCTGGCACGGGGAGCTGGCGGCGTTCCGCCGGGTGCGGGCGAGGTACCTGATCTACCGCTGAGCGCGGCGGCCCCCTGCGCGGGGAGCCGCCGCGTCGGGGCCGTCAGCGGTGCGAGGTGTACTCCACGACCTGCTGGTAGGTCGGCCGGTTCTGCCAGCTGATGTTGCCGTGCTTGATGCCGCCGAGGGTGCGCTGCTGGATCGAGTCGGCGCACCACTGGTCCCCGGCCGCGCAGAGGTCGTCGCCCGGGTAGACCTGGGCGGCGGTGAGCCCGGCGGCCTGCTTCAGCGTGCCGAGCAGGGCGTCCCGGCAGGCGGAGAGGCTGCCGTCACCGCAGTACTTCCGGGCGAGACCGCCCTGTACGGGTTCGCCGAGCACCGCCCGTATGTCCTTGTCGACATAGCTCCACCAGCCGTACTGGAAGGAGCTTCCGGCGTGCGAGCCGGTCGGGCCGTGTGCGGCGGACGGTGCCTCGTCCACGGGGAGGTCGGCGGTGAAGGCGCCGTACAGGTCACTCCCCAGGCCGGGTTCGAACTCGGCCCTCACCAGCAGCGGCCACCAGGCGTCCAGGACGCGGATCGCGTCGGCGTCGGCGTACTTCTTCGACCCCGCCGACGTCTCCGTGCGCCTGGCACCCGCGTCCAGCCAGGTCTGGAGCCTGGTCGCGGCCGCCGCTGTCGCCGGGTCGCTCACCGGGGCGGAGTCGACGACCTCCAGCAGCTTCGGCAGCACGTCCTCGGCGCGCAGGTCGGCCAGGGCCGCGTCCGCCATGGCCTGCACCAGCCTGGCCCGGGTGACCCCGCCCCGCGCGACCAGCTTGCTCACCCGGTCCTCCAGGAGGTCGCCCCGGTGCACCGAGCCCTCGCCCCAGGGAGCGGCGCTGTACGCCTCGGCCTGCTTGTTGTTCCAGGAGACGTAGTAGTCCTGGTCGACCGAGTTGGGGTGGGCGCTCGCCGGGGTGTGGTCGGCGGTGTTGGCGGCCGGGTCCCAGTTCCGCCACTCGTAAGCCGGCTGGGCCCACACCGGGAACTCGGCGTCGACGCCGTCGGCACGCACCGGGTTGTCGCCGCTGTTGTAGTACGCGGTGTGCGCGGAGTCGGCGTAGAACCAGTTGAAGGTGAAGTTGATGTGCTGGGCGGCCCTCTGGAAGTCCTCGGGGCCCTTGACGTAGCCGGGGTCGTTCAGCAGCTGGAAGCCGATGATGGAGTCGGCCTCGTGCAGGTAGGAGGAGCGCAGGGTGGTGTAGGCGACCTGTCTGCCGCCGACGGTCGCCCGGTACTGCACCGGCCCGTACTTGGTCCGCCACACGCGCATCGTGTACGAACCGGCGGCGGTGCCGTCGGCCACGGTGGGCTTCCAGGCGTTCTTCCGCTCGACCTGCTCCATCGCGGTGCAGGTGCCCCGGTAGAGGTAGTGGTGGTCGTCCTGGCACAGCTCGACGGCGTAGGTGTCGATGATGTCCTGGCCGGAGGTGGTGGCGCTCCAGGAGTAGTCCGGGCCGCGGCCGAGTTCGACGTACATGCTCAGGCCTGCGAAGGAGGCGCCGCGGGCGCTGATGCCGGGGCCCTGGATCTCCTGGAGCATCAGGAGCTGGGGTGCGAAGTAGCCGGTCTGCGGGCCGAAGACGGCGACCGGCCGGCCGCTCGCGGTGTGCTTGCCGCTGACCACCAGGGCGTTGGACATGCCGCGCCGGGCGGAGCTGAGGGTGTTCTTGGCGGCGGCGGTGGAGGAGTTCCTGGCGCTCGCGGTGCCCGCGCTGCCGGTGCGGTCGTGGACCAGCGGCTCCTGGGTGACCGAGCCGGCGTCGGGCAGGGCGCGGCCCCTGGGGCTTTCGGGGCGGCCGGCGTACGGGAAGCGCTGTCCGTCGTGGAGGGTGAGGACGGCCTCGGGGTCGTTCCGCTCCCGGAAGGACTCCCAGACCCGGGTGCCCTCCTCGACGCCGTACCTGGACTGGGCGGCGATCAGGGAGAGGGCGTTGTTCACCTCGCCGCCCCCGCCGGAGCCGAACAGGGTGCCGATGACCGAGGCGAGCGCCACCAGGTCGGTGACCTTGAAGTGGTCGATGGTGCCGGCGTTGGTGATGGAGTCCTTGTGGCCGGTGAGGACGTACTCGCCGGGGAAGTAACGGCCGCTGTCGGAGGCGTCGATATAGGCGTTGATGCCGTCCAGGTAGGCGGTGACATCGGCGAGGGCCTGCTGTCCGCGCTCGCCGTTACGGGCCACGGCGCCGTCGATCTGCGCCTGGAGGTCGGCCTCGGTGTAGGGGGCCTGGCGGTAGAACTCCTGCTCCAGGCCCTGGTTGGCGGGGGCGCCGCCGGCGAAGCCGGTCAACTGGCCCCGGCCCACGTGCCGGAACACGTCCATCAGCCAGAGCCGGTCCTGCCCGGCCGCGTATCCTGCGCCGAACTCGGTGCCGTAGCGGGTGGTGCCGGTGATGTGGGGCACCCCGGTCCTCTTGTCCCGGACGATCGTGACGTCGGTGCGTCCGGCGGGCTTCTCGGTGGAGGCGACCTGGCCGGCGGGGACGCCGAAGGAGGCGTCGTCGAAAAAGTTGTTGATCTTCGCGTCGGTCAGGCCGGGATGGCCGGTGGCCAGATTGGCGTACGGGCCGAGTTGGTCCTCGGCGTGCGCCGGCTGGGTGCCGAAAGCCTGGTTGAGCAGGATCTGCGCCAGGGTGGCATGGCCGTTCTCACCCGGCGGAAGGATGTCCGAACACTGGCCGGAACAGTAGTCGTTCGTCGCGGTGGGAGCGCTGCTGGCGGCCGCCGCCTGACCGAGCGGTGAGAGACAACCCGCGATCAGGACGCATATCGAGGCCGTCTTCAGGAACCCGGAGAGAGTGCGAGGAGTTCTGAGTCTGTCGGACAACACGTTACGTGGGGTGCGCCGTGGCATGGCAGCTCCTCCCGACGGGGACGGGCCGGACGTTACCGCCGGTATCCCGGAGAGTGAAGATGAACATGCGTCAAGTTCGGCGGCCACTCGGGCCGGTGCCCGGCGGTCGGGACGGAGCGCGTCACGGGAGGGCACCGGAGAGCGGATGGAGCCGGATCGGCCCGCGACACGTCTATCCGGCGACGTCGCGCGACAGCCGTACGGCGACGCCGAGGTGACCGAAGAGCGGACACAGGTGTGACGGAGGTGCAGGGCGATGGCCGGATTCCGAAGTCTGGCGAGACAGGTGCGCGATCCGCGAAGCGATCTGGCGCTGCGGCGCTACTCACTGCGCAAGTGCCTGGAGCGGTTCGCTCCGTACGGGCACCGGGCGACCTGGGACCATCTGAGCGGGCGGGCCGGTTTCGGCCCGGAGGACCGCTCTCCGGACCCGGCGCGGCTCGTGGCCGCGCTGGTGGAGCTGGAGCAGGCGCGCGCGGTGTGGCTCAACTATGAGGCGGATTTCGCGGAGCGCCGGAAGAAGGAGAAGTACGACGGCCTGCGCAGGCCGGGCAGTGTCGACGACTGGCACCGGAAGACCTGGGGCGGCTTCGGTGTCGCCTGGTGCGACGACCCGCGGCTGCACCCCCGTGAGCCGCTGGCCGACGTACTGCACCGGCTGATCAGCGCCCTTGAGCGGCAGCCGGGGTCCGTGTGCCCGGTGTGCGACGGCGAGCGGCTGGTGTGGAGTCACGGCCTGGACCACGAGCCGTCCGCCGGACCGGTGTGCGCGGACTGCGGCATCCTGGTGCCGCCTCCGGTGCTCACCGACGGCGCGCTGGCCTCGGCCCGGCGGGAGCGGCTGCTGATGTCGGCCTGACCGGACGTGGGGCACCATGGCCCGGTGCAGGTCTGTCTGAACGGGAGCAGAACGGCGGCGGACGGGGCGCGAGTCCCGCTGACGCCGGACGAGTCGGCGCGGTCGGCTGCGGAGGCCGTCGCCGCCGGGGCCACGGAGGTGCATGTGCACCCCCGGACGCCGTGCGGACGGGAGAGCCTGTCCGCACGGGTCGTCGGGCCCGTGGTCGAGGCGCTGCGCAGGCGGGCCGCGGTGCCGGTCGGGGTGACCACCGGCGCCTGGGCCGAGCCCGGTCCGGCCGAGCGGCTGGAGCGGGTGCGGTCCTGGTCGGTGCTGCCGGACTTCGCCTCGGTCAACTGGCATGAGCCGGGCGCCGAGGAACTGGCGGAGCTGCTGCTCGCGCGGGGCGTCGGCGTGGACGCGGGCATCTGGTTCGGCACCGAGGGCGCCGCGCGCTTCGCGCTCTCGCCGCTGGGCCCGCGCGTACTCCGGGTGCTGGCCGAGGTGACGGACACCGCCCCGGCCACCGCCGAGGCGTCGGCGCACACCCTGCTGACCGAACTCGGCCCGGCGCACGGCCGTCCCGTCCTGCTGCATGGCGAGGACGGGAGCGCATGGCCGGTACTGCGCCTGGCGGGACGACTGGGCCTGGCGACGCGCATCGGCCTGGAGGACACCCTGTTCCTGCCCGACGGCCAACGCGCGCTCTCCAACGCCCGGTTGGTGGCAGCTGGGCTGGTGGAGCACGGGGCTCAGCGGGACCGGTAGGGGTCGTTCCAGCGGGTGTCGTACGGCAGCGCGAGGAGGGCGGTGCGGTGCGAGCCCTTGTACAGGAACCGGCTCGCCGGCTCGGCCGGGACACGGGACGGGACACGGGAGTCGGGAGTCGGGGTCACGCAGATACGCCGCATCCCCGGCGGAGCAGCGGCGGCGGGCGCAGCCGAACTCGGCGCGGCTCGCCTCGCCTTGAACGCCACGTCGATCTCCGCGAGCGCGGCCGTGAGTTCAGGGGTGCGCGCGCGGCCCCCGGTCCTCCCGCATCAGCCGGGACCCGACCCCGCGCTCGCCGAAGACGTCGTCCGGGTTCGACAGGACGCAGGTGGCCAGGGAGAGGCAGCCGCAGCCGATGCAGTCGGTGAGGTGGTCGCGCAGCCGGTTGAGCTGGTTGATCCGGTCGTCCAGCTCCGAGCGCCACGCCTCGGAGAGCCGGGCCCAGTCCGCGCGGGTCGGGGTGCGCTCCTCCGGCAGCTCGGCGAGGGCCTCGCGGATGGTGGCGAGCGGGATGCCGACCCGCTGGGCGGCGCGTACGAAGGCGACCCGGCGCAGGGTGTCGCGGGAGTAGCGGCGCTGGTTGCCGGAGGTACGGCTGCTGCTGATCAGACCCTTGGACTCGTAGAAGTGCAGGGCGGAGACGGCCGCGCCGCTGCGCGCGGACAGCTGGCCTACGGTCAGCTCGTGGATCTTCTCGGGAAGCTGGGGCACCGTCCCGACCCTACCGACCCGCCACGCGGGGCGAGCCGTTGACAGGCACCCCCCACCCCACCATGCTAAGCAGTTGCTTAGACCTACGACGCGAGAGGCCGGGATCATGGCAGAACCGAGGACCTTCCACTCCCCCGACGAGCTGAAGGCGGCCGTAGGCGAGCAGCTCGGCCACACCGACTGGCTGGAGGTCGACCAGAAGCGGATCGACCTGTTCGCGGAGGCCACCGGCGACCACCAGTGGATTCACGTGGACCCGGAGAAGGCGGCCGCGGGCCCCTTCGGCACCACGATCGCGCACGGCTATCTCACCCTCTCCCTGCTCCCCCTCTTCGGACCGCGGCTCATCGCGGTCGAGGGCGTGAAGATGGGTGTCAACTACGGCACCAACAAGGTCCGCTTCCCCGCGCCGGTGCCGGTCGGCTCCCGGCTGCGCGCCACGGCGGTCATCACCGGCGTGGAGGACGTGACGGGCGGCGTCCAGGTGTCGGTCGCCTTCACCGTGGAGCGCGAGGGCGGCGACAAGCCGGTGTGCGTGGCGGAATCGGTGTCCCGGTACTACTTCTGATCCCGGTACGCGGGCGTCGGGGTCAGCCCGCCCCGACCATCCGCAGGACGAGGCCCGCGTACAGGTCGCCGACCTGCTCGGGGGTGCGCGGGCCGTCCACGTTGAACCAGCGGGCCACGTCGATGCAGAGCGACAGGACGGCGAGGGTGGTGCCCTGGACGTCGGGCACGTCGAACTCGCCGGCGGCGACGCCGTCCTCGATGATCCCGCGCACCTCGGCGTCCACCTGGCGGCGCAGCGCGACGATCTCGGCGCGGGCGCCGGGACCGAGCGCGTCCAGTTCGTACTGCACGACGCGTGCGGTGGTGCGGCGCCCCGCGTGCCAGCGGACGAAGGAGCTGACCCCGTCCGCGAGCCGCTCGGCGGCGGTGCCCTCGCCGCGCGCGGCGGTGCGCAGGATGCCGAGCGCCTTGTCGTGACCGATGCGGCTGATCCGGTGGAGCAGCTCTTCCTTGGTCTTGTAGTGGATGTAGAGCGCGGCCGGGCTCATCCCGGCGCGGCCCGCGATGTCGCGGGTGGTGGTGGCGTGGTAGCCGCGCTCGGCGAAGGCCTCCACGGCGGCGACGAGCAGCCGCCGGGCCGCGTCCGGGGTGACCTGGGCCCACGCGTCGGCATCGCCGCCGACCGTCTCCTCCGCCGTACTCATCGCTCGCTCGCCCCTCTTCGGTGACAGGAGCACCACCATACCGCCGAAGGTGAGCGCCCGCTTAGCGGTGCTGCTGGGGGCCGGGGTTCTTCCGGTACGGGTCGTGCGCGGTCAGGAGCTCCTCCACGCGGGCCTGGTCGACTCTGCTGACGATCTCCTCCGCCTCCTGTCTGTCCCGGATCACCTTGGCGAGGGTGAAGGCGGAGGTGACGAGGTAGAGGACGGCGATGGCGAGGAAGCCGCGCACCCAGGCGTTGGCGTCCAGCCGGTAGATGCCGATCGCGGTGGCCGACATGGCGACGGCGAAGGAGGCGACGGCCTGCCCGTGGAAGGCGGCCGTGCTCTGCTGCTTGACGGGTGTGTCGCTCATGGAACGAGTGTCGGCGGACGCGGCGCGGTCCACATCCGCCGGCGTACTCAGTACGGGTACTCAGGGGACACGGGGCTTCAGAACGCCGAGACGCCGGTCAGCGCGCGGCCGATCAGCGGCTTCTGGATCTGGGTCGTGCCCTCGTAGAGGGTCATCACGCGGGCGTCGCGCAGCAGCTTGCCTACCGGGTACTCGTCGATGTAGCCGTAACCCCCGAACACCTGGAGGGCGTTGGAGGCGGCGCGCACGGCGGCCTCGGAGGCGAACAGCTTGGCCTTGGAGGACTCGGTGGCGAACGGCTCGCCCCGGTCGACCAGGTCGGCGACCCGCCAGGTCAGCAGCCGGGCGGCGTCCACGTCCACCGCGATGTCGCTGATCAGCTCCTGGACGAGCTGGTGCCGGGCGATGGAGGTGCCGAACTGCTCGCGCTCACCGGCGTACCGGACGGCCGCGTCGAGGGCGGCCTGGGCTATGCCGACACAGCCCGCGGCGACCGACATCCGGCCCTTGGCGAGGGCGGACATGGCGACGGAGAAGCCCTTGCCCTCGGCGCCGACCAGCGCGGAGGCGGGCACCCGGACGTCCTCCAGCACGAGTTCGGCGGTGGCCTGGCCGCGCAGGCCGAGCTTGCCGTGGATGGTGCGGCGGGTGAGGCCCGGGGTGTCCGTAGGGACGAGGAAGGCGGAGACGCCCTTGTGGCCGGGGGCGTCGGTGGAGCGGGCGAAGAGCAGGACGACGTCGGCCCAGGTGCCGTTGGTGATGAACATCTTGGTGCCGCTGAGCACGTACTCGTCGCCCTCGCGCACCGCCCGCGTGGTGAGGCTGCCCGCGTCGGAGCCGGTGCCGGGCTCGGTGAGGCCGAAGCAGCCGATCAGCTCGCCGGAGGTCAGCCCCGGCAGCCACCGCCGCTTCTGCTCCTCGCTCCCCCAGCCCGCGACGGACTTGGCGACCAGGCCGAGGGAGACGGAGACGATCCCGCGCACCGAGGAGTCGCCGCGCCCCAGTTCCTCGGTGACCAGGCAGTACGCGAGATGGTCGCCGCCGGAACCGCCGTACTCCTCGTCGATGGTCAGACCCAGGAAGCCGACCTCGCCGAGCTTCTTCACGATGCCCCGGTCGACCTCCTCGGCGCGGTCCCAGGCCGTCGCGTTCGGGGCGATCTCGCGCGCCACGAAGTCACGGGCCAGCTGCCGTACGGCCGCTTGCTCCTCGCTCAGGCCCAGGTCCACCACGCGATCACCCCACACGGCCTCGCGGGAATGCGTGAGGCCCCTGAAAGACGTACCTTTAAATTAGCACTGCTAGTTTCTGCTCGCAGCCCTACTATGTGCGCCATGGCCCGACCGCGCAAGCCCCTTCTCAGCACCGACCGGATCGTGCGGACGGCACGGGCGCTCGTGGACGCGGAGGGCCTCCAGGCCGTCTCCACCCGGCGGCTCGCCGCCGAACTCGGCGTCAGCGGGCCGTCCCTCTACAACCACTTCCGCACCAAGGACGAGATCCTGGAGGCGGTCGCGGACTCGGTGAGCGCGCAGGTCGACCTGTCGATGTTCGAGGACGGCCGCGACTGGCGTACCGCGCTGCACGACTGGGCCGTCTCCTACCGGTCCGCGTTGCGCGACCACCCCAACATCGTCCCGGTGCTGGCGCGCGGCCCCGGCCGCCGCCCGGCGGCACTGCGCCTGGCGGACGCGGTGTACGGGGCGATGGTCGACGCGGGCTGGTCCCCGGCGCAGGCGACCTCGATCGGCGCGCTGATGCGGTACTTCATCATGGGCTCCGCGCTCAGCTCCTTCGCGGGCGGTTTCGTGGACGACGCGAGCGCCTACGACCCCGCCGACTACCCCCACCTCGGTCAGGCCCACCTGCTCGCCGAGCAGCAGGAGAAGATCGACGAGCGGGCGTTCGGGACGGGGCTCGCGGCGCTGCTGGCCGGGCTGGAAGGGCAGTACGGGAAGCCGGACCCCCGGCCATGATTCGGTGGGCGCCGAAGCGTCCGTGCCGCAAGCTGTGTACATGACCGCCACGGAACCGTGCGCCGCCGCCCTCGCCTCACTTGCCGCGCTGCTCGCCGACGAGACACGGGCCGGCTGTCTGCTGGCCCTGCTGGACGGGCGCGCGTGGACCGCCGGGGAACTCGCCCGGCACGTCCGGGTCGCGCCCTCGACACTCAGCGGGCACCTGAACCGGCTGGTCGCGGGCGGCCTGCTCACGACGGAACGCCAGGGGCGGCACCGCTACGTAAGGCTGGCCGACGCGCGCGCCGCGCAGCTGGTCGAGGATCTGGCCGCGCATCTGCCGCAGGACGTGGTGGTACAGGTCCCGCACACGCTGCGGGAGGTCCGTACCCAGTCCGCCCTGGCGCGGGGCCGCACCTGCTACGACCATCTGGCCGGCCGGCTGGGCATCGCGGTCACCGACGCGCTCACCGTGCGCGGACTGCTGCGCCAGGACGGCGGGTTCGCTCTCACCGACGCGGGCCTCGCCTGGTTCGCCGACACGGGCATCACCGTGGACCGCTCCACGCGGCGCCCGCCGGCCCGCGCCTGCCTCGACTGGACGGAACGGCGTCCGCACCTCGGGGGCGGTGCGGGTGCGGCACTGTGCCGGTACGCGCTGGAGACCGGCTGGTGCGTCCGCCTGGGTCCGGGGCGGGCGGTCCGGGTGACGTCCGCCGGGAAGCGCGCGCTGGCCGACCTGCTGGGCATCGACGGTCGGACACTGGCCTGACCCTTGTCCTCTGTCTCCGTCCCCTGCCACCGTCCCCTGTTCCCGTCGCTGTTTCCCTGTCACCGATTGTCTTCCCTCACCGATCCGAGGAGTCCGATGGACCTCAGTCCGCGTCATCGTCTGCTGCCGGCGGCCGCCGCCGGTGTCACCGTGCTGCTGTGGGCGTCCGCCTTCGTGGTGATCCGCAGCGCGGGGGACGCCTACTCGCCGGGCGCGCTGGCCCTCGGCCGGCTGCTCGCGGGCGGTCTCACCCTGGTCGCGCTGTGCGCGATACGGCGTACGGGGTGGCCGCCGCGCGGGGCCTGGCCGGGCATCCTGGTGTCCGGGGTGCTGTGGTTCGGCTTCTACATGGTGGCCCTGAACTGGGGCGAGCAGCGGGTGGACGCGGGCACGGCGGCCCTGGTGGTGAACGTCGGCCCGCTGCTGATCGCCCTGTTCGCCGCCCGCTTCCTCGGTGACCCGATGCCGCCCCGGCTGCTGGCGGGGATGGCGGTGTCGTTCACCGGCGCGGTGATCGTGGGTCTGTCGATGTCGGCCGGGGGTGGCGGCTCCTCGGTGCTCGGGGTGGGGGCCTGCCTGCTGGCGGCGGTCGCGTACGCGGCCGGGGTGGTCGCGCAGAAGCCCGCTGTGGCCCGCGCGAGCGCCCTGCAGGTGACGACGTCCGGCTGTCTGATCGGCGCGGTCGCCTGCCTCCCCTTCGCCGGTCAGCTGGTGTCGGAGGCTTCCCGTGCCCCGCTCCCGGCCACGCTCGGCATGGTGTACCTGGGTGTCTTCCCGACCGCGCTCGCCTTCACCGCCTGGGCGTACGCCCTGGCCCGCACCAGCGCCGCCAGGCTCGGCGCGACGACGTACGCCGTGCCCGCGCTGGTGGTGCTGATGTCCTGGCTGGTCCTGGGGGAGGTGCCCGGTCCGTTCATGCTCGGCGGCGGCGTCCTGTGCCTGGCGGGCGTGGCGGTGGCCCGCTCCCGGGGGCGTACGGCACCGGCGCAGGTGGCGGACACGGCGCCGGACCCGGACTGGGTGCGGTGAGCGGACCGGGGCGGGTGAGCGCGGGGGCGGCGGGCCGGCGCCCCTCCGTCCCGCGGCCCCGCTAGAACACCACCAGCGCCCGGCCGCCCCGCCCGGCGAGCATGTCGTCGAAGGCGGCCGGGATCTCCTTGAGGGTGATGTGTCCGGTGACCAGCGCCGAGAGGTCGAGGCGGCCCTCGCGGACGTGGGCGGCGATGGCCGGGAGGTCGCGGGCCGGGTCGGAGTTGCCGTAGACGCAGCCGGTCAGGGTGCGGCCCCAGTGGAAGAGTTCCAGGGCGTCGAACGTGACCTGCTGGTCCTTGCCGCCGATGCCGACGACCGTGGTGCGCCCGCCCCGGCGGGTGGACTCCCAGGCGGCGCGGATGCTCTGCGCCCGGCCCGCGCACTCCACGGCGACGTCGGCGCCCTGCTTGCCGGTGAGGGCGCGGACGGCGCGCGGGGTCTGCTCGTCGGCGAGGACGAAGTCGGTGGCGCCGCAGGCGCGGGCCAGCTCCTCCTTGCGCGGTGAGACGTCCACGGCGATGACCCGGGCCGCGCCCGCGATCCGGGCCGACTGGAGGGTGGCGAGCCCGACCCCTCCGGCCCCGAACACGGCCACCGTCTCACCGGGCCGGACCCGCGCCGAGTGGTGGACGGCGCCGTACCCGGTGAGGACGGCGCAGCCGAGCAGGGCCGCGTCGGTGAGCGGTACCCCCTCGGGCAGCGGCAGCGCGCAGGCGGCCGGCACGACGGTCTCCTCGGCGAACGCGCCGACGTTGAGGCCGGGATGGAGTTCGGTGCCGTCGGCGGTACGCGCGTGGACGCGGCCGGCGCCGTCGAGCGCGTGCCCGCACAGCCAGACCTCGCCGCGCGCACAGGCCGGGCAGCCTCCGCAGGCGGGAGCCCAGTTGAGGACGACGGGCACACCGGGTACGAGCCCCGCCACCCCCTCCCCCACGGCGGTCACCGTGCCCGCGCCCTCGTGGCCGAGGACGGCGGGGACCGGCACCCGCATGGTGCCGTCGGACAGCGACAGGTCGGAGTGGCAGACCCCGGCGGCGGCCAGGCGCACCCGCACCTGGCCGGGCCCAGGCTCGGGCAGTTCGATCCCGGTGATCTCCAGCGGTGCCCCGACGGCGGGCAGGACGGCGGCTCGTACGGTCATCGCGCGCGGTCTCCTCGGAAGCTGGGGCGACGGTGGCCTGGAAACACCCGGCGGACGGGTGCCTGCCGGCGCACCAAATTAGCGGCGTCGGTTTTCCGGTGCCAGGGCCGCCGGGGCGTTCGCGAGGCCGAGCCGGACCGGGATGCCGTTGAGGACGGCGTTGCCGGACAGGGGATCGAGGAGGGTGCCGTCGAGGAGCTGGTTGACGTTGACGCCGGGTTCGCGTCCGGCGTGGGCCTGCCGGGTGCCGGGGCGGTCATGGCCCCAGCCGTGCGGGAGGCTCACCACGCCGGGCCGGATGGCGTCGGTGACCTCGGCGGGCGCGGTCACCTCTCCCCCGGCGCCCTTGACCCGTACCGGGTCGCCGTCGCGCACCCCGAGACGCGCGGCGTCCTCGGGGTGGAGGTGCAGGGTGCAGCGGTTGGTGCCGCCGGTGAGGGCGGGGACGTTGTGCAGCCAGCTGTTGTTGGAGCGCAGATGGCGGCGGCCGACGAGGACGAACCCGGTGGGCCGTTCCCGCAGGGCCTCGCGCAGCCGGGGCAGGTCGGCGGCGATGGGCGCGGGCAGCAGCTCGACCTTGCCGCTGGGCGTCTTCAGCGGCTGGGGCAGGCGCGGGCGGAGCGGGCCGAGGTCGATGCCGTGCGGGTGCTTCAGCAGCCGGGTGAGGGTCAGGCCGTCGGGGCGGGCGCCGAAGCCGTCGCCGTACGGGCCGAGGCGCAGCATCAGGTCGAGCCGGCGCTCGGGGCCGTCGGCGCCGGTGAGCTGGGCGGTCAGTTCGTGCGGGTCCCGGCCGTGGACCGGGGAACGGGGGTCCTGGACGGCCTGGCCCAGGGTCTGGTCGATGACCGTGGTGTCCACGGCGGCCGGGTCGGTGCCGTGCCTGCCGCTCGCGGCGAGGATCAGCCGGGCGAGTATCTCGGTCTCGGCCATCCTGCCGGGCTCCAGCGGGATCGCGGGCCGGCTGTAGCGGACCTGGTTGCGGACGGCCAGGGTGTTGAACGCGAAGTCGTGGTGCGGGCTCTGCGCGGGCGGGGGCGGGGGCAGCACGACATCGGCGTGGCGGGAGGTCTCGTTGAGGTAGGGGTCGACGCTGACCATGAAGTCCAGCGACTCCAGGGCCTTGTCGAGCCGGTTCCCGTCGGGGGCGGAGAGCACCGGGTTGGCGGCGATCACGATCAGCGCGCGTACGGGTTCACCCTCGGGGGTGGGGGTGTCGATCTCCTCGGCCAGCGCGGAGAGCGGCAACTCGCCCTTGGCTTCGGGCAGTCGCCGTACGCGGGAGTGCCAGCGGCCGAGGGCGAAGCCACGGCCGGGGCCGGCCGGGCGGGGGGTGCGGTCGGTGGCGGCCTGGGGGAAGAGGGCGCCGCCGGGGCGGTCGAGGTTGCCGGTGAGGGTGTTGAGGACGTCGACCAGCCAGCTGGCCAGGGTGCCGTGCGGGACGGTGCAGCTGCCGATGCGGGCGTAGACGGCGGCGGTGGGGGCGGCGGCGAGTTCCCGGGCGAGGGTGCGGATGGTGTCCGGGTCGATGTCGCAGGCGCCGGCGACCGCCTCGGGGGTGAACTCGCCGAGAGCTTCGCGGAGTTCGGGCAGGCCGTCGATGTGTGGCGCGAGGTGGCCGGGGTCCGCCAGGCCCTCCTCGAAGAGCACGGTGGTCATCGCGGCCAGGAGCAGGGCGTCGGCGCCGGGCCGGATGGCGAGGTGCCGGTCGGCGAGCCTTGCGGTGCGGGTGCGGCGGGGGTCCACGACGGTGAGGTGTCCGCCGCGCGCCCTCAGCGCCTTCAGCTTGCCGGGGAAGTCGGGAGCGGTGCACAGACTCCCGTTGGACTCCAGAGGGTTGGCGCCGATCAGCAGGAGGTGGTCGGTGTGGTCGAGGTCGGGGACCGGGATGGCGTTGGCGTCGCCGAAGAGCAGGCCGCTGGAGACGTGTTTGGGCATCTGGTCGACCGTGGAGGCGGTGAACAGGGAGCGGGTACGGACCGCGCCGAGCAGCACGTTCGGGTAGAGGCCGCCGGCCACGGTGTGCACGTTGGGGTTGCCGAGGACCACCCCGAGGGCGTCGGCGCCGTGCCGCTCCACTACCGGGCCAAGGCCGCGCGCGACCGCGTCGAACGCCTCCTCCCAACTGGCCTCGCGCAGCTCGCCGTTCTCGCGGACCAGAGGGGTGCGCAGCCGGTCGGGGTCGGCGTCCAGCGCGCCGAAGGAGGCGCCCTTGGGGCAGATGAAGCCCTTGCTGAACACGTCGTCGCGGTCGCCCCGGGCGGCGGTGACCCGGGTGCCCTCGATGGTGAGGGTCAGCCCGCAGGTGGCCTCGCACAGGGGGCAGATGCGCAGAGCGGTGCGGGACACGGGTCCTCCCGGAGGGTCGGCGGCGCTGCCGGACCGGCACGGGGATGCCGGCCCGGGAGAGCATACCGACCGGTAGGCATGAGGGGGAGCCCGTGCGGCCGTCTCAGTCCAGGACGCGGCCGAGGTAGGCCCGCAGGAGTTCCCGTGTCTCGTGGATGATCGCCGGGTCGCCGTGCGGGTCGGTGCGGAAGGCGAGCTGGATGAGGGTGTCGGCGCTCTCCACGGCCACGGGCAGGACGCGGCGGGGGCCGTCGTCGTGGGTGCGGCCGAGGTAGCGGGCGACGAGTCCGGTGAGCCGGTCGGCGACCCGGGTGTTGGGCGCGGCGCCACGGGCGCCGACCGGTATCTGGTTGCCGAAGTCCACCAGGGCGAAGCCGGGCGCGGTGCGCTTCATGCCGAGGTACTCGTCCAGGACGACGTCCGTCGAGGCCCGCCAGTCGCCGGGCGGGGCCGCCGTCGGCTTCGCGCTGACGTGCTCGGTGTAGTGGCGCGGGTTGCGCTGGGCGAGGGCGTCGGCCGGCTGCCGCTTGTCGCCGAAGAAGCGGTACACCGAGCCGATCGGCACCTCGGCCCGTTCGGCGACCGCGCGCGTGGTCAGGGCGTCGTACCCGACCTCGTCGAGCAGCGCGGCACAGGCATCCAGGATTCCGGTCAGCCGTTCGGCACTGCGCCGCTGAACGGGGGCACGGCGGAGCGATGTCGCACGGGGCACGGCCACATGATGCCCGCCCGCGCCGATCCGGAGGAGGCCGGGGAGGTGTCCCGCACAGGACAAGCGGCCGGTTCCGGCACTCCGCCCGGGTGAAGGGCGCGTTCGCCTCTTGCGCACATCCCCCGGCATTCCTACGGTGCTGCATAGGAATCAGGACGCAAGGGAGCGATCATGACCGAGGACGCGCGGAAGACCGCCGAGGGGCCGGCGTACCTGACCGGCTTCGGCAACGAACACGCCTCGGAGGCGGTGCCCGGTGCCCTGCCCGAGGGCCGCAACTCACCGCAGCGCGCCCCGCTCGGCCTGTACGCGGAACAGCTCAGCGGCACGGCGTTCACGGAGCCCCGCGCGCACAACCGCCGCTCCTGGCTGTACCGCGTCCGCCCTTCGGCCGCGCACCCCGCCTTCACCCGCACCGCCAACGGCTCGATCCGTACCGCGCCCTTCACCGAGACCGTGCCTGACCCCAACCGGCTGCGCTGGAGCCCGCTCCCCGAGCCGCTGCCGGGCACGGACTTCCTGGCGGGCCTGTGGACGCTGGGCGGCAACGGCGACGCGACCCAGCGCAGCGGTATGGCCGTGCACCTCTATCACGCCAACTCCTCGATGGAGCGGGTCTTCTCGGACGCCGACGGGGAGCTGCTGATCGTCCCCGAGCGGGGCGGACTGCTGCTGCACACCGAGTTCGGCCGCCTCCTGGTGGAGCCCGCACAGGTGGCGCTCATCCCCCGCGGGGTCCGCTTCCGGGTGGAGCTGCTGGACGGTGCGGCGCGCGGCTATGTGTGCGAGAACTACGGGGCGCCCTTCCGCCTCCCCGACCTGGGCCCCATCGGCGCCAACGGCCTCGCCAACGCCCGCGACTTCCGGGCGCCGGTCGCCGCGTACGAGGACGTCGATGGCCCGGTGGAGGTGGTCAACAAGTTCTGCGGCAACCTATGGACGGCGACCTACGACCACTCCCCGCTCGATGTCGTCGCCTGGCACGGCAACTATGTGCCGTACACCTATGACCTGCGCCGGTTCAACGTGATCGGCACCATCTCCTACGATCACCCGGACCCGTCGATCTTCACCGTCCTGACCTCCCCCTCGGACACCCCGGGCCTGGCGGGCGCCGACTTCGTGGTGTTCGCGCCGCGCTGGCTGGTCGGCGAGGACACCTTCCGGCCGCCGTACTTCCACCGGAACGTGATGAGCGAGTACATGGGCCTGATCGAGGGCGCCTACGACGCCAAGGCGGACGGCTTCGTGCCGGGCGGCGGCTCGCTGCACAACATGATGTCGGCGCACGGCCCGGACCTGGAGACCTTCGACCGGGCGAGCGGGGCCGAGCTGCGCCCGCAGCGGATCGACGACGGGCTGGCGTTCATGTTCGAGACCCGCTGGCCGCTGACCCTCACCCCGGAGGCGGCCCGCGCGGACCACCTCCAGCAGGGCTACGACGACGTGTGGCAGGGACTGGAGCCGCACTTCCGCACGTCATGACGACTCCGATGCACGTCATCACAACTCCGATGCACGGCCGATCCGTTGCGCCGACCGGGCCACGACGGGTACGGATAGCCGCGTGACCTCCTTCGCCCCGGACTCGATCGTCCTGAACCGCAAGCTGCCGCTCTGGTACCAGGTGTCGCAGTCGCTGCGGGCCTCCATCCTGGGCCGCTCCCCCGAGGACCCGCTGCGGCTGCCCACCGAGGAGCGGCTGGCGGGGCACTACGGGGTGAGCGTGCTGACGATGCGGCAGGCGCTGAAGGAGCTGGAGGACGAGGGGCTGATCAGCAGGCACCGGCGGCGCGGCACCTTCATCGAGCCGGCGGCGCGGCGGGGGGCGCCGGTGCGGCTGCTGGGCTCGGTGGACGCGATCGTGGCCCAGCAGTCCGGGATGACGGCCGAACTGCTGGACCAGGCACGTGTGCCGGTGCCACCCGCGCTGGCCGAACACTTCCCGGACCTCGCCGAGGTGGCCGTCTACCACCGGCTGCGCGGGGACGCGAAGACCGGCGAGCCCACCAACCACGCCGTCAACCATGTGCGCCCGGAGCTGGCCGACCGGATCGACCCGGCCGATCTGGCCCGCTGGCCGATGACGAAGGTGCTGCGGGACATGGTGGGCGCCGACATCAGGCGGATCACCGACACGGTGGAGGCCCGGCTCGCCGACCCGGAGACCGCCCGGCTGCTGGAGGTACCGCTGCTGAGCCCGATCCTGCGCTACACCGGCGTCACCTACGACTCGGCGGGCCGGGTGCTGGACGTGGCCGTCATCCATTACCGGGGCGACCGCTTCTCCTTCACCGTCACCCTGGAGGCCACCTGAGTACCGCGCCCGTTCCCGGGCCCCGTCCGGGCCGAGGCCGTAGCATTCCGGGCGTGACGTACGAGGACGCGCCGCCGCTGGCGGACCTCATGCCGTGGTCCGTCGCACCGCTGCGGCTGGGCCGCGCCTGGCCGACGGCACCCGACCCGGCGTCCCTGAGGGCCCGTTGGGCGGCCCTGCTGGCGGCCGAGGGGGCGGAGCGGGAGGCGTTGTTCGAGCCGACCCGGTCGCGGACGCCGAGGTCGGCGGTGGCCCAGCTGCCCGGCCGGCGAAGCGGCACGGAGCGGCTGGCGCGCGCCTCGGGGCCGTGCCCGGAGCCGGTGCGGGTGCTGGCGGCGCCGTTCGACGAGCGGTGGCTGATCCCGGACCACCGGCTGATCGACACCGCCCGCCCGGAGCTGTGGCGGGTGGCGGACGAGCGGCAGGTGTTCGTGGTGGAGGCGGGCACCGGAGTACTGGCGACCTCGCTGCCGCCGACCCTCGCGGCGGGGCGCATCCGCCCGCTGTACCGGCGTCCCGGCGGCGCCGAACCCAACCTGGCGCCGGGGCTGTCGGACGAGCTGGCGGCGCGGCTCGGCTCCCGGCCCGCGGCGGCGGACGTGCTGGCGTGGATACTGGCCGCCGTCCGCGAGGACCTGACCGTGCCGCTCACCGGGGACCCCGAGGTGTGGGCGCGGGGCGTGGAGTCGGGCCGGCGCGCGCTGTGGCTGATGCGCCGGGACGGGGAGCGCCCCAAGCTGCCCGGCGGCCGCCGCCCGTACGTACGCGCGCCGCTGCCCCCGTACCCGCGCACCCTGCGCTACGACCCGGAGGAGGAGGCCCTGTATCTGGACGAGGGCCGCGTCTCCCCCGTACCGCGCGCGGCGTGGGAGCACGAGGCGGCCGGGGTGCGCACCCTGGAGGCGTGGTTCACGGCCCGTACGACACCCGGCGCCCCCGGCACGCTGGCCGCGATCGGGCCCGGGGCCTGGCCCCAGAGCCGGACCTCGGAGCTGCTGGAGCTGATCACGGTGCTGACTCTTCTGGCGGACACGCGAACCGGCGCGGACCAGATCCCCGACCCGATCCCCGACCCGATCACCGCGACATCCCTGCGCGCGGCCGGAGTTCTCCCGCCCGCACCCCGCTCCCGCCGTCCCGCCTCCGTGCTGGACCACCAGGAGGAGGGCCCGGAGGGCCAGTTCGCCCTGCTCTAGTGGAGTGACGGGGGACAGCGGACGCCCGCCGGGAGATCATCGCGGACAATGGATCTGGCGGAGCCCGGCCGAGCGTCCGTGGCTCGCGGCGCGGCTGCGGTGGCGGCCGGTGGGAGCGCCGCGCGCGCCGCTGCCGCCCCTCACGCTGCCGGGCGGGGCAGGGCGGAGCCACGGTCGGGGGACGTCCCCGCGCTCGGCCGGCACACCGACGCGCTGCTCCGTGCCGTGGGGATGACGGACGACGGGATCGCGGCGTCGCGCCGGGACGGTGTGGCGGCCTGAGCGCGGAACTACAGGGTGGGGCGCCGATGCGTCCGGCACCGGGCGGGACTCGGGGAAACCCGCTCGGTGCGGCTCAGTGGCTGCCGAAGAGCGACCGGCGCAGGCGGCGCAGGGGGGCGAAGAGGGAGACCCGGCTGACGCGGGCGCGCCGGTCGCTGCGCTGACGCACGGTGTCCCGCGCGGTCAGCTCACGCATCAGCGACGTCGCCTCGACCGTCTCCCGCTGCGGTATGGCGGGTCCGCCGAGCACCGCGAGGTGGCGGTCCAGACGCCTGCTGGTCGCACCGCTTCCGCAGGTGATCGCAGGAACCCTGGCCCTGCTGCGCATCGCTATCTGCTCCATGTCACTCCCCACCCGTACGAATCCACCCGGCCCACGGGCAGAGTAACCCTATCGTCCCTTTAGGGCATGCGTGTATCTCAGCAACGGGATTCACCTTCCCCACAAGGCGGTTGATCATCCCTTTTTGACTACTCTCCGAATCCGACTGATTTCAGGGTGAGTTGGACAAGCGGCTGGCCAGTGGGGTGCGTCGAACCGCCCTTCGGCTCGACCGTCACCGCGAGTGACGCCGTTGACTTCTGGAGCCCCTTGACGGCCAAGGGCGTGTCGCCCGCGAGAAGCCCGAGGGAGCGGGGCTGTGCGCCGGGGCGGGTGAGCCAGAGCTGATGCACCCGGCCGCCCGGAGGGGTGCCGTATCCGCTCAGGGTGACGACGGCGCGGCCTTGCGACGGAGAGGCGATCACCGCGAGGGCGCGGCCGCGGGCGTCCGTCCCGCCGGCCCTCCGGGCGTCGGGAGCGGCGAGGACGTGGGCGATGTCACGCGCCCGCGCCTGCTCGGCGGCGAGCCGTCCCTCCGTGCGGTGCGCCTGGACCGCGAAGAGCGAGGCGACGACCAGGGCGGCCGCGGCGGTCGCGGTGGCGAACGGTACGAACAGGGGGCGCCGTCCGGCGCGCCGGCCACGGACGGGCGGTGGCTGGACTCCCCATACGTGCGCGGGCAGTTGGGCGGTCCGCTGCCGGCCGGCGGGCCGGGGTGCCGGGTCCTGCGGTGTGGTGCGGGCGGCGGCCAGCACCCGCTCGCGCAGACCGGCCGGGGCCGGGGCGGCGGTGGACCAGGCCAGCCGTACGGCGTCCTCGGACAGTTCGCGGACGTCGGCCGTGCAGCGGCCGCAGCCCGCGAGGTGCTTCTCGAAGCGGCGCCGTTCACCGGGGTCGAGGGCGTCGAGCGCGTAGGGAGCGGCCAGCGAGTGCGGGTCCTGGCGGTGCGTCAGCCGGGCGAAGAGACTCACGCGGCACCTCCGAGGCAGCCGCGCAGCCGGGTGAGGCCGTCGCGCATCCGGGTCTTGACGGTACCGAGCGGCAGGGACAGCCGTTCGGCAACCTCGCGGTAGGTGTAGCCGTCGTAGTAGGCGAGGGTGACGGACTGGCGCTGGAGGTCGGTCAGCCGTCTCAGGCAGCGGCGCACCCACTCGCGTTCGAGTCCGGCCTCGACCTCCTCGGTGACGTGGTCGAAGGCGGGTTCCCCGGCGCGCAGGGCCTCGCGCTGCTCGCGCTCGCCGGCCGCGCGGGCGCTGCGCACCCGGTCGACGGCGCGGCGGTGGGCGAGGGTGAGTATCCAGGACAGGCCGCTGCCCCGGGCCGGGTCGAACCGGGCGGCGGAGCGCCACAGTTCGAGCAGTACCTCCTGCACGACCTCCTCGGACTGGGCGGGGTCGCGCACGACCCGCCGGACCAGTCCGAACACCGGGCCGGACACCAGCGCGTACAGCTCCTCGAACGCCTGGTGGTCGCCGCCCGCCACGCTTACCAGCAGTGTTTCGGCCCCCTCACCCCGGCTGCCGTGGCCGCATCCGGCCCTGCCTGTGACCCCTCGCATCCGCACGAACGCACACCTCCGGCGGTTGATACGGATCGGCGGGCCGAAAACGCGGGTCGGAAACCGGAAAAAGAAAGTTCCTCCGCGGCCAATCCGGATCGGCCGGTCGCTCCGTATACCCGTCCGTCAAGCAAGTCGGATTCGAGGACGGACGGCATGACTCTCTTCGCCAGAAGCGGTACGGCACGCAACGGGCTGGTCCCGCTCATCTGCGGCGCGCTGGCCGCCGGTGGGCTCGCGGCCGCCGGTGCCGCGACGCTGGAGCCGGGGGCGGCCTCCGCCTCCTCCCACCGGGAGGCCCCGCTCATCTCGGGCACCCCGCAGTACGACAACACGGACCTGTACGCGTTCGTCAGCCCCGACAAGCCGGACACGACGACGATCGTGGCCGACTGGATACCGTTCGAGGAGCCGGCGGGCGGCCCGAACTTCTACACCTTCGCGGACGACGCGCAGTACGACCTCCACATCGACAGCGACGGCGACGCCAAGGACGACCTCCTCTTCCGCTACACGTTCAAGACGAGGACGAAGAACAAGAAGACGTTCCTGTACAACACCGGCCCCGTCACCAGCCTGGACGACCCCGACCTCAACATCACCCAGACCTACGACCTCGAACTGGTCCGCCTGAAGGGCGGCCACGCGATGTCCCGGACCAAGGTGGCGGACGATGTGCCGGTGGCGCCGTCCAACGTGGGCAAGGCGTCCATGCCGGACTACGGCAAGCTCCGTTCGCAGGCCGTGTACAGGACGGCGGGTGGTGCGGCGACCTTCGCGGGGCAGGCGGACGACCCGTTCTTCCTGGACCTCCGCGTCTTCGACCTGCTGTACGGCGGCAACCTCAGCGAGGTCGGCCGGGACACCCTCAAGGGCTACAACGTCAACACGATCGCCCTCCAGGTCCCCAACGACCTGATCCGCCAGTCGGCGGGCCAGCCGGTCGTCGGCATCTGGTCCACCACCCAGCGCCGCAACGCGCAGGGCTACTACAGCCAGGTCTCCCGCCTCGGGAACCCGCTGGTCAACGAGGTGGTCAACCCGCAGGGCGACAAGGACCGGTTCAACGCGTCCAAGCCCTCGCACGACGCCCAGTTCCTGAAGAACGTCACCAACCCCGAGCTGCCCAAGCTCATCGAGGGCATCTACAAGATCGACGCCCCCGCCGAGCCGCGCAACGACCTGGTCGACGTCTTCCTCAAGGGCGTCAAGGGGCTCAACCAGCCCCCGAACGTGCGTCCTTCGGAGCAGCTGCGGCTGAACACCTCGATCAAGCCCGCCATGCACCCCAAGCGGCTCGGTGTGCTGGACGGTGACACCGCGGGCTTCCCCAACGGGCGGCGGCTCACCGACGACGTGATCGACGAGGCCCTCCAGGTCGTCGAGGGTGAACTCCTGGGGTCCAAGAACGACTTGGGTGACGCGGTCGACGCCAACGACAAGAAGTTCGAGAAGACCTTCCCCTACGTGGCCCAGCCCACGGAGGGTTCGCGGGGCGCGCTGGCCAAGGGCACGACCGCGGGCGCCGATGTGAAGAGCCAGCTCGGTGACGCGCTGAGCCCTGCCTCGGCGGCGGGCGGCACGGACAACACCACGCTGGTCGCTGGCTCGGCGGCAGCGGGCGCGGCCGGAATCCTGCTGCTCGGCACCGTCGTCGGCTGGTGGCGCCGCCGGATGCGGCGCGCGTACTGACGACACCCCCCCAGACGACCGGCACGGCCCGTATCCCCTTCCCCCACGGCGGGCCGCGCCGGTCTTCCCCCCGACCACCATCAGGCAACCAGGAGAGGGCGATGGGCCCGCGTACGAGTAGTGACGAGGAGAGCGGCGGCACGCCGGGCGGTCGCGTCCGGGGCCGCCGGACGGCGTGGCGGGTGTGTTCCGCCGCGCTGCTGGCCGTCGCGCTGACCGGCGGCGCGGTCGCGTTCGGGGCCGCCCGGGACGGCGGGCGGGTGGCTCCGGCCTCCGCCGCCGCCATGGACCCCGGCGCGCTGGCGGGCGGCGACCCGGACGCGGCCGTCGCAGCGCTCCAGACCCACCTGAAGGCGCAGCCCAGGGACCACGACGGCTGGGCCACGCTCGGCCTCGCCTATGTGGAGCAGGCCCGCACCAAGGGCGACCCGGCCCGGTACCCGCAGGCGCAGGCCGCCCTGGAGCGCTCCCTCGCCCTCGCGCCCGGCAACGACAAGGCGCTGGCCGGACGCGCGGCCCTCGCCGCGGCCCGCCACGACTTCACGGGCGCCCTCGCCGACGCGGACCGTGTCCTGAGGCGCGACCCCTACGACGAACGCGCCCTGTGCTCCCGGATCGACGCCCTGGTGGAACTCGGCCGCTACAGCGAGGCGGCACGAGCCGCCGACACCGCCGACGCGCGCAGGCCGGGCACCCCCGTCTTCACCCGGTACGCCTATGTCCACGAGCTGCGCGGCGACGTCACCACGGCCCGGCGCGTCCTCCAGCAGGCGCTCACCGGCGCGGCCTCCCCCGGAGACATCGCCTACGTGGCCAGCCAGCTCGGCCAGCTCGCCTGGAACCAGGGCGACTACAGGACCGCTCTCACCTTCTACGCCCGCGCCCTCGCCGCCGACGACACCTACCTCCCCGCACTGGAGGGCCGGGCCCGCGCCCAGGCGGCGAGCGGGCAGCGCGGTCCGGCGATCAAGGGACTCGAGGCGCTGGTCGCCCGCGCACCGCTGCCCGGCCCGCTGGTCGCGCTCGGGGAGCTGTACGAGGCCCGCGGCGGCACCGGCGACCGGGAGAAGGCGCGCGAGCAGTACACGCTGGTCCAGGCGTGGATCGCGCTGGCCCGCGCCAACGGGGTCGACGCCGACCTCGACACCGCGCTCGCCGCCGCCGACCACGGGGACAAGGCGGCCGCCCTGCGCGCGGCCCGCGCCGAGTGGGCCCGCAGGCACACCGTCCACACGGCCGACGCCCTCGCCTGGGCGCTGCACAGGGGCGGTCACGACACGGAGGCGCTGGCGCACGCCCGCGAGGCCACCGCCACCGGCTACCGCAACGCCGCCTTCCTCTACCACCGGGGTGTGATCGAACGCGCCACCGGCCACGCGAAGGAGGGCCGGGCCTCGCTGACGGCGGCACTGGAACTGAACCCCGGCTTCTCCCCGCTCGGCGCGGCCGAGGCCCGCAAGGCGCTGGGGGCGGCCGAGTGAGGCTCGTGCGGCTCCACCGTTCCCTCGCCGTCCTCGCCGGTGCCTGCGCCGTGCTGCTCGGCCCCGCCCAGGCGGCGGACGCGCATCCCCTGGGCAACTTCACCGTCAACCGGTACGACGGCCTGGTCGCCGCCCCCGGACAGCTCCGGGTCACCCATGTGGAGGACCTGGCGGAGATCCCGGCGACGCAGGCCAAGCCGGAGCTGGAACGGCTCGGCACCGCCCGGTGGGCCGGGCTGCGCTGTGCCGAGGCGGCGCGGGGCAGCGAGGTCACCGTGGACGGGCGCCGGGTCGCGCTCACCGTCTCCTCCGCGCGGGCCATGCTGCGGCCCGGCCAGGCGGGGCTGGACACCCTGCGCCTGGAGTGCGCGGAGTCGGCCCCGCTGCCCGAGGGCGCGTCGGTGCGCGTCGGCTTCCGTGGCGCGGGGGTGTCCTCCGGGCCGGGGTGGCGGGAGATCACCGCGCGCGGCGACCGCATGACGCTGAGCCGGTCCGATGTGCCACGGAAGTCCGTCTCGCGTGAACTCACCACCTACCCGGCCGACTTGCTGTCCTCTCCCGCCGACACCTCCACCGCCCGCCTCACGCTCCGGCCGGGCGGCACCGCTCTGGCCGCGGAACGGGACGCGCCCGGCGCCTCGGTGCTGCCGCGCGGCGCCGACCGCTGGACCCAGGCCCTGAACGATCTGGTCGCCCGGCGCGACCTCACCCTCGGCTTCGCCACGCTCGCGCTGCTCATCGCGGTCGGCCTGGGCGCGGCCCACGCGCTCGCGCCGGGGCACGGCAAGACGCTGATGGCCGCCGCCGCCGCCGCTCGCGGTGGGCGGGCCCGGATGCGGGACGTGTTCCCGCTGGCGGCCTCGGTCACCGTCACCCACACCCTCGGCGTGGTAGCGCTGGGCCTGCTCGTGACGGCAGGTTCCGCCGCCACGCCCTCGGTGGTGGCCTGGCTGGGAGTGGCCAGCGGCGCCCTGGTCCTCGGCGCCGGCGCGAACCTCGTACGCCGGGCCTGGCGGGTGCGGGCGGCCGAGGCCGCGCACACGCACGACCACGAGCACGGCCCGGAGTCCGGCGGCGGTCACGCCGGGGCGGAGGAAGTGGAGGTACGTGCGCCGGCACTGGTGGGGGGCGGCCACGGTGACGGACCCCATGGGCCCGACCACCACCACCAGCACAGCCACTCCCACGACGACGCCCCCACCCGCAACCACGTCCACAGCCAGGGTCACGGGCACGGGCACGGGCACGGGCACGGGCACGGCCATGGGCACAGCCAGGGTCACGAGCACGGGCACTCCCACCCCCACCCGCACCCCCACAAACACACCCTCGTCCACACCCACGGCGGCCACACCCACTCCCACCCCACCGCCCCCACCCTCAAGGGCACGATCCTGCTCGGTTTCGCGGGCGGCCTCGTCCCCAGCCCCTCCGCCGTGGTCGTACTGGTCGGTGCGGCGGCGCTCGGGCAGGCGTGGTTCGGTCTCCTGCTGGTCGTGGCGTACGGCACCGGTCTCGCCCTGACGCTCACGGCGGCCGGCTTCGCCGTGGTGCGGCTCGGCTCGGTGGCGGGGCGGCTCCTGGACCGTGACCCGGCGCGCGGGGCGCACCCCCTGGCCGCGCTGCTCCGCCGCACGATCCCTCTGGCCTCGGCACTGGCCGTACTGGTCCTGGGCGCCGGATTGATGCTCAAGGGGGTCGCGACGGCCCTCGGCTGAGCTGCTTCGTTCATGAATACCGTCTGCTGTCCCCGCTGGGCGAGGGCTGCATGGGCACGGTGTGGCGCGCCTACGCCGAGAGGCCGCACCGTGGGCCTGCTGCCAGACGAGGTGCGCTACCGGTGGAAGCTGAGGCGCGGCTCTCTCGAGGGCGAGGAGTGGCGCACGCTGTCGTTCCCGGAGGGCGAGGGGGAAGACGAGGCGGGCGCGGGTGGCCGTGCGGACGAACGACGAGGACGGCACGCCGGGGAACGTGGTCGGCGTGGAGGTACGCGAGCCGGTGCGGGTCACGTCGGACGAGGTGCCGTTCACCGTGACGTGCGACGAGACGACGGAGACCCCGTCGGACGGGGCCTCCGCTTCACCCTCGGGCACACCCTGAATGTCCGGGGCACCCGCTGATATCTCGTTCGCGCGAGTGAGTCCCGTACGGCTCTTGTTGACGGGTTCACCCGAGGGGACCGGGTGGCTCAGGCGGCGTCGGTGAGCACCGGGAGGTAGCCGCCGGACTGTCCGGCCGCGGTCGGGTGGTACGACTCGCCGATGTTGGTCCAGCTGACGCTGTGCAGCCAGGAGTCGCTGGAGCAGATCTCGTGGCCGGTGAAGGTGGTGCGGACGTCGCCGAACACGAAGCCGTGGGCCTGGGCGCGCTTCTGGATGGCGTTGTTCATGTAGTCGGAGGCGCTGTTGATGGCGGATCGCTTGGTCCCGGAGAGGCCGAGGCAGCTCTGGCCGAGGAGGTAGAAGCGCGGGTAGCCGATGACGACCACGCGGGCGGAGGGGGACTTGGCGCTGATCGCGTCGTACACGGCGTCGAGCTTGCCGGGCAGCGTGGAGTCGACGTAGGCGCGGGCGGTGTTGATCCGGGACAGACAGGCGCTGTCGGACTGGATGACGCAGGTGGTCATGACGTCGGCGAAGCCGGCGTCGTTGCCGCCGATGGTGATGGACACCAGGCCGGTGGCGGCGTCGAGCGAGCCGAGCTGGCCGGAGAGCACGTCGTCCGTGCGGGCGCCCGAACAGGCGTTGAAGGCGAACGAGGACGGTCCGTGCGCGGCGTTCCACAGGTAGGGGTACGCCTTGGTGCTGCGGTCGCAGGCGCCGCTGGAGCTGATGTAGCTGCCGGCTCCGACTCCCGAGGAGTAGGAGTCGCCGAGCGCCACATAGCCGCCGGTGGCGGCCTGCGACTGTCCGGCGCCGGCGAAGGTGAAGCCGGTGGCGAGGAGGAGTGAAGCCACGTATGCCGCAATTCGGTTACGTCTCATGGAACCTCCCTTTAGCAGGATGTCTGCCACAACTGTGGTAGCAGCTACGCGCGTTGACGGGAAGTGTCCATGCCAAAACTATTTCGCGCCCGACATTCCGCGCGTCGCGGGCATGGCTCACCTTGGCTGACGACTCGCCACATAGCACATGACGTAGCCGGGTTGGAGCTCATCGCCCCAGAAGGGGTGCGGGGACAGAGGTCGTCTTGACGGCCTCGGAGCTGCTGGGCCACATTGAAGCCCGGCATCCGGCGCGTCGGGGGGCAAAGTCGGCCCATGCGGTCCTCAACTGGCAACAGATCCACGGCAGATGGTGAAGGCAGAGAGCGGGCGGGTCCGGGGAGGGACCTGTCGGCACTGCTCGCCGGAGCCGCGACCGGCACCGCCGCGTGCGGCGCGCTGCTCGCGCTCATGGACTCCGGCTCACCGCTGCGCGGGCCGTGCGCGCTGTTCTTCCTGCTCGCCGCACCCGCCCTGGGCATCGCCCTGGCGCTGCGCGGGCTGGACCCCTTCGGCCGGCTGATCACCGCGCTCGCGGGCGCGGTGGCGGTCGACATGCTGCTCGTCCAGGCCATGCTGACCGTGCATCGCTGGTCGGTGACCGGTGGGATCGTCGCCGTGGCCGTTCTGAGCCTGCTCCTCCTGCTGGCCGTCCATGTGCGACAGCGGCCGGGTGCGCGGGAACGGCCGCCGGGGGGAGGGAAACAGGCCGAAGTTTCGTAACGGCCGAACCAACTGAATCGTGAGGAACATGTCCAGGTCTTGCGATTCTGCTTCTATCGTCAATACCGTCGTACATCTCACCCGCGTCGGTCCGCCGCCATACGGTTCAGGGGAGGGCTCGGAGCCGTGACGGACCGGGGTGAGGCGCGGTAGGGGGGTGCCGTGCCCGGTGGCCGTACCAGGTGACCGGGCCGTGCCGCGCGACCGGCTGTCCCTGAACCCGTGGGGGCCCGGTCTGCTTTGCCAGCTCGTCTTCTCCGGCCAGGCGTGTGTGTCGCCGTGCCGCGACCAGGGACGGGAACCCCCCTTTCGAACCGGAAACACAGCCGGGCCGCCCGGGGGCGGGCGGTCCACCGGACGAGAGGGACCACTGTCATGAGTTCTGTTCTGCGCACGCCGGGTCCGGACCACGAGCCGCTGCTCTCGGCCCAGTACCGGCCCATCTCCTCGCATCTGGCGATCACGCCGCCGGTGAGCGTGGTCATCCCCGCCATGAACGAGGCGGAGAACCTGCCGTACGTCTTCAAGACGCTGCCGGACTGGGTCCACGAAGTGGTCCTGGTCGACGGAAACTCCAGCGACGACACCGTGGAGGTGGCCCGCTCGCTGTGGCCGGGAGTGAAGGTCGTCGCCCAGCGCGGCAAGGGCAAGGGGGACGCCCTGATCAGCGGGTTCGAGGCGGCCTCCGGCGACATCATCGTGATGGTCGACGCGGACGGCTCGGCCGACGGCACCGAGATCGTCTCCTACGTCTCCGCGCTGGTCTCCGGCGCCGACTTCGCCAAGGGCTCCCGCTTCGCCAACGGCGGCGGCACCGACGACATGACCTTCATCCGCAAGCTGGGCAACTGGGCGCTGTGCACGGTCGTCAACCGCAAGTTCGGCGCCCGCTACACCGACCTCTGCTACGGCTACAACGCCTTCTGGCGGCACTGCCTGGACAAGATCGACCTGGACTGCACCGGCTTCGAGGTCGAGACGCTGATGAACATCAGAGTGGTCAAGGCCGGGCTGAAGGTGCAGGAGATCCCCAGCCACGAGTACCTCCGCATCCACGGCACGAGCAATCTGCGCGCCGTGCGGGACGGGCTGCGGGTGCTCAGAGTGATCCTCCAGGAGCGCTCCAACCGCCGTGCGCTGCGCCGGGGAAGGCGCTCACCGCTGACCGACTCCCGGCGGGGAGCGGCGTCTTGACCGCGCCGGACATCTCCGTCGTGATCTGTGTGTACACCGAGGACCGCTGGGAGGACATCCTCGCGGCGGTCGCCTCGGTGGGCGCCCAGTCCCATCCGGCGCTGGAGACCCTGCTGGTGGTGGACCACAACGCCGCCCTGCTGGACCGGCTGGCCGCCGAGTACAAGGAAGCCCAGTACAAGGAACCGGGCGGCCCGGTCCGGGTGCTGCCCAACGCCGGTCCGCGGGGCCTGTCAGCGGGCCGCAACACCGGGGTCGCCGCGTCGGGGGGCGAGGTGATCGCCTTCCTCGACGACGACGCCGTGGCCGAACGGGACTGGCTGCGCCGTTTCGCCGAGGGGTACGCCGACCCGCGTGTGCTGGCGGTCGGCGGCCGGACCGAGCCCGTGTGGGCGTCGGGGCGGCGGCCGGCCTGGTTCCCGGAGGAGTTCGACTGGGTGGTGGGCTGCACCTACCGTGGCCTGCCGCCCGGCCGGGTCCGGGTGCGCAACGTGCTGGGCGGCAACGCCTCCTTCCGGCGTGCCGCGTTCGAGGTGGCGGGGGGGTTCGCCACCGGGATCGGCCGGGACGGCGACCGGCGCCCGCTGGGCTGCGAGGAGACGGAGCTGTGCATCCGCCTCAGCCGGGCCCGCCCCGACGCCGTGCTCCTCATCGACGACCGCGCGGTGATCCACCACCGGGTGCCCGAGGCCCGTGAGCGGTTCGCCTACTTCCGCACCCGGACGTACGCCGAGGGCCTGTCCAAGGCTCTGGTGGCCCGGAGTGTGGGCGCGGCGAAGGGGCTGGAGTCCGAACGCCGCTACGCCACACGGGTGTTGCCCGCCGGGATCGTGCGCGGGCTGCGGGACGCGCTGTTCGCCCGGCCGGGCGGCGCGGGGCGCGCGGGCGCGATCGTGGCGGGCGTGCTCGGCGCGGCCGGCGGCTATGCCGTCGGCAGCGTGCGCGCCCGGCGCGGCGGGACCCGGTTCGCGGTGCCGCCGGTGGAGGTGGGCGGATGACCGGGACGCCGGTACCGATCCTGATGTACCACTCGGTGGCGGCCGCGCCCAACGGAGCGACCCGCGCGCTGTCGGTCGCGCCGCGGGCGTTCGCGGAGCAGATGGCGCTCATCGGCGACCTGGGCCTGACCCCGCTCACCACCGCGACGCTCGCGGCGCACTGGCGCCACCGGCGCCCGCTGCCCGCCCGGCCGGTGCTGATCACCTTCGACGACGGCTACGAGGGCGTCCACCGGCACGCGTTGCCGGTGCTCGCCAAGCACGGCTTCCCAGCCACCCTGTTCACCTCCACCGGCTGGATCAGGGGTCCTCACGACACCGGCGGCGGCCCGGACGCCATGCTCGACTGGGACCAGGTGCGCGAACTGGCCGCCGGCGGTGTGGAGATCGGCGGCCACAGCCACAGCCACCCCCAGCTCGACCAGCTGGACGACACCGCGCTGGCCGCCGAGCTGGCGCACAGCACCGGCATCCTCACCGACGAACTGGGCGCGCACCCGGTGTCGTTCGCCTACCCCTACGGCTACTCCAGCCGTCAGGTCCGCCAGGCCGTGCGCACGGCGGGGTACACCCAGGCGCTGGCGGTCGGCAACACGCTGGCCTGGCGCGCGCAGGGTCCGTACGCGCTCAGACGGGTCACCGTACGGCGGGTCACGGGCGTGAAAGAGTTCGAGCGGCTGCTCCAAAGCCGTTTCGTCGCCCGGGACTTCGCGAAGGACCGGGCGCTGACCAAGGGATACGCACTCGTGCGCAGAGCACGCCAGGTCTGCCGGAAGGCCCTTCGCTCCCGTGTCTGACACGACCACCGCCCAAGAGGCCGCCCCGGCCGTGTCCGCGCCGGGGCGCCGCCCGCGACTGCCCGTACTGGGCCGCGCGTCCGGCGGCAGCCCGTTGTTCCGCAACGCCTACGCGCTGATGCTGAACACCGGCATCTCCGCCGTCCTCGGTCTCGGCTTCTGGCTGGCGGCGGCGCGCTACTACTCGGAGTCGGCGGTGGGGCAGGGCTCGGCCGCCATCGCCGCGATGAAGCTCCTGGCGGGGCTGACCGCGGTGACCCTGACGGGCGCCCTGGCCCGGTTCATCCCGGTCGCGGGGCGTGCCACGGCCCGGCTCATCTTCCGTGTCTATGCCGGAAGTTCGCTGGTGGTGGCGGTGGCGGCGGGGGTGTTCCTGCTGACGCTGGACGTGTGGGGGCCTTCGTACCGGTTCCTGCACGGGCCGGTGGGCGGGCTCGGTTTCGTCGCGGCGGTGGTGGCATGGAACGTGCTCACCCTCCAGGACGGGGTGCTGACCGGGCTGCGCAGCGCGCCCTGGGTGCCGGTGGGCAACACCGTGTTCTCGGCGGTGAAGCTGGGGCTGCTGGTGGCGTTGGCGGTGGCGGTGCCGGCCGCCGGGGTGTTCGTGTCCTGGGGCGCGGCCATCGCCACCTCGGTGCTCCCGCTGGGCTGGCTGGTGTTCCGGCGGCTGGTCCCCCGGCACACGGCCGCCACCGAGGGGCGCTCGCGTCCGCCGACGCTGCGGGAGATCGGCCGGTTCCTGGCGGGCGACTACACCGGCTCGCTGTTCTCGCTCGGGGTGGTCTACCTCGTCCCGGTGATCATCGCCGCGCAGGTCAGCGCCGAGGACAACGCGTACTTCTACATCACCACCACCATCGGCGGCACCACCAATCTGCTCGCCATCAACATGGGCGCCTCGCTCACCGTGGAGGGCTCGCACGACCCGGCGCGGCTGGCCGCCAACACCCGGGCGGCGCTGAAGCGGATGGCCCGGATCATGCTGCCGGTCGCGGGCGTCCTCTTCGTCGGCGCCCCCTGGATACTCGGCGTGTTCGGTGCGGGGTACGCGGACGCGGCGACCCCGCTGCTGCGCTGGTTCGCGGTCGGCGCAGTGCTGCGGGTGGTGATGGAGACGTATTTCGCGGTGCTCCGGGCACAGAGCCGGACCGCCGGACTCGCCTGGCTCCAGGGGCTGTTGTGTGTCCTGGTGCTGGGTCTGACGCTGCTGCTCCTGCCCCGGATGGGGCTGACCGGGGCCGGGGTCGCGGAGATCTCCAGCCTGGCGGTGATCGTGGCCGTCGCGGCGCCCCGCCTGTGGCAGATCATCCGGCCCGGCCCGGTGACCCCGGCCCCGGACGGCGACCTGGCCGACCTGGGCCCACGCGAGGCGGCCCGGCCGGCGCCGTCCTGGGTCAAGGGGGCGGAGCAGGTGTCCTCGGCCGCGGTCCCGCCGGCGGAGGAGCCGCCGCCCGCGAAGAGCCCCGCGCCCCGCCGCACCCTGACCCGCCCCGGTCCGGTCCTCGGCTGCCTCCTCGTCGCCGCGCTGCTTCTCTACTGGGTCCCCGCGCTGCGCCTGACCGATGCCGACCTGGACGGGATGGGCGGCCTCGGCCTCATCTCGGTGCTGCCGGCGCCGACGCTGGCCGGAGCCGCGCTGCTGGTGACGGTGTTCGCCGCGCTGCTGTGGGCGCGCCGGGAACACCGGGTGCTGCTGCTGCTCACCCTGGTGGCGACGGTGGTCTCGCTGCACGCGCTGCCCGCCGTGATCGAGAGCGCGCCGAGGTTCCCCACGGCCTGGCAGCACCTGGGCTTCCTGGACCATCTCGACCGCACCGGCTCGACCGTGCCCGATCTGGACGCCCGCTGGAGCTGGCCCGGCTTCTTCGCGGTGACCGCGTTCGCCGCGAAGGCGTGCGGGGTGTCCGACTTCACCGAGGTGATCCGCTGGTGGCCGACGGCCATCCAACTCGCCTATCTGGCACCGATGTTCCTGCTGACCCGGTCGCTGCGCGCGAGCTGGCGGGCCCGCTGGACCGGGGTGTGGCTGTTCGCGCTGAGCGGCTGGGTCGGCCAGGACTACTTCTCCCCGCAGGGCTTCACCTATCTGCTGTACCTGGTGTTCACGGCGGTCCTGCTGGTGTGGTTCCGGGCCCCGCGCATGATCTGGACCCGGTCGCGGCCCGGCGAGGCCGAGGTGGAGCCCACGGACCGGCGCCAACGGGTGGTGCTGCTGCTGGTGTTGATCGCCCTGTTCCTAGCGTGTGTCCCGGCGCATCAGCTGACCCCGTTCGTGATGCTGGGGGTGCTCACGGCGCTGGTGCTGCTCGGCCGGTGCGAACTGCGCGGGCTGCCGCTGCTGTTCGCGGTGGTGGTGGCGGTGTGGGTCGGCTTCATGGCCGAGCCGTACTGGTCGGGGCACTTCGACGAGCTGTTCGGCGGGCTCGGCGGGGTCGGCGGCAATGTGTCGACCTCGGTCTCCGGCCGTATCGAGGGCGGGAGTTCGACCCATAAGCTGGTGCTGTACACGCGGGTGCTGCTGGCCGGTTCGGTGCTGGCGCTGGCCTGCTGGGGCTGGTGGCGGCGGCGCGCGCACGGCTACCGCGAACGCTCGTTGCCGGTCCTGGCGTTCGTCCCGTTCCTGGGCTTCGGCATGCAGTCGTACGGCGGTGAGATGGCGCTGCGGGTCTTCATGTTCGCGCTGCCGGGTGCCGCCCTGCTGGGCGCGCTCGCTCTGTTCCCGCGTACCGGGGTGACCCTGGAGGAACGGCAGCGGGACCGGGTGGGCCTGGCCGCGCCGGCCGCACTGCTGGCGGGGCTGCTGCTGATCGGCGGGTTCCTGGTGGCCCGCTGGGGCAACGAGCCGTTCGAGCGGACCCGGCCCGGCGAGGTCGCGGCGATGGACTGGGTGTACGCCCATGACAAGCCGACGGTACGGCTGCTGTGGCTGACCACGGACACGGTGAACGACGTGACTCCGGCACTCCCCTGGGGGGCGCGGGACATGGAGCGGGTGAGCTATGTGCCGACGCTCGCGCCCGGTGACCCGGTGCTGGTGTCCGGGCTGGTGAAGGCGCTCAAGGACGCGGGGCCGAACTCGTATCTGATCGTCAACGAGAGCCAGGTCCGCTATCTGGAGCTGGACGCGGGCTATCCGGCGACGTGGGAGTCCCGGCTGAACCGGACGCTGGACGGCCGACGCGAGCTGTCCAAGGTGCTGGTGAACGAGGACGCGGCCGTGTACGCGCTGCGCGGGGGCGGGTCGGCGCCGGTGCCCGAGCCGGACCCCGGTCCGGTCGGGCCGCGGATCACCTGGACGCCGTGGTCGGTGATGGGGGCGCTGGCCGCCGGGGTGCTGATCCTGCTGCTGGCCGGGCGTGAGGTGATCCGGGTGGCGGGCCGGCCGAGCGTGGGGCGGCTGCGCCGGCTGCAGGGCTCGTTCTGGTTCGCGCTGCCGCTGCTGGCGGTGGTGCTGGCCTCGCTGGTGCAGCGGTTCCTCACCTTGAGCTGATGGGGGTGGAGCGGCTCAGCGGTCGAGCCACCTCACCTCGTAGCCGCGCAGCTCGAACCGTCTGCCGTCTACGCGGGCGCTGACCGGGCGGTCCAGGGTGTTCACCACCAGGACGGTGTCCCGGCTCGCCAGGACGCGGAGGTTCGGCCGGTCGTCGGCGGCGACGGACACCCTCTGGTACCGGGTGCCGGGCGGGAACGCCCGGCCGAAGCGGGAGACCAGGTCGTACATGGGCAGCTTCCGGCCGCCGTCGGTGTCACCGGCCGGGGTCCACAGGCAGCCGGGGCAGTCGGCGCCGGTCTTGTTCTCCGGGTTCCAGTAGAAGCCGGACCCGGCGCCGCCCTCGGCCATGGCAATCAGGCCGGCGGCGTGCACGGCGATCCGGCGGTCCTCGGACCAGCTCCCGCGGCGGTCCTGGGAGTCGGCGGGCTCCACGTAGTACTCGGCCCACCACAGCGGGAGGCCGTGCGTGCGCTCGCGCACCCACTCACCCACGGCCGTGAACTTGGCGGTGGCGGCGAACTCGTCGGGGAGCAGCTCGTCGTCGTCGGTGTAGCTGGAGCCGTCGACCACGACGAAGTCGGCGCCGGACTTGTGGGCGTTCCAGTGGTCGAAGGCGTCCAGCACGCGCTGGTCCATGGCTCCCCAGGGCCCGCGCACCTGGGCGGAGGCGTGGTCGGCGCGGGGGTCGACGCTGTCCATGGGCAGGTAGGGGCCCCCGACGAGGTTGTCCGGGTCGGCCTTCTTCAGCGCCGCCCGCACCAGGTTGTACAGCTTGGTGTACCCCTCGTAGTCCCAGCGGCCCTCCCCTTCGTTCCAGAACCCCTTGAACTCGTTCCATACGACGAAGTGCCGTACGTCGGGGTAGCGGTGGGCGACGGTGCCGGCGAGGTCGGCGAAGTCCTGGTAGTGCGCCGGGTCGGGCGCGCGCTCCAGCGAGTCCTTGCTCCAGTCGGTGGTGCCGACGCCGGACCGGCCGCCCTTCATCCAGTCCGGGGCACAGCACAGGGTGATCACGGGGGTGCCGCCGGAGGCACGGATGAAGTCGACCCTGCGGTCCAGGGCGCCGAAGTCGTAGTGCCCCTTCACCGGTTCGGGGTTGTCGGCGCCCCAGCCCATGACGGCCTGGTCCTGCGGGAGCCCGCCGTCCGCCTTCAGCAGCCGCGCCACCCGGTCGCTGCCGCCGCCCTGGTCGGCGCTGTACTGGGTGTGGGTGAAACCCCAGCCCACCTCGGGGCGGACGGGCCCGGCGGGAGCGGCGGGCGTGCCGTGCGCCTGGGCGCCGTCGCGGGAGGTGCCGCTTATGTCGGCGCCGCGCCCGGGGAGCGTGTTCAGCAGGGTCACCAGCAGGGCCAGCGCGGTCACGCCCACGCCGAGCAGGGCGGTCAGCCGCCACCGCCGTGCCCCCGTACACCACCGATGACGTCTCATCAGGTTCACAGTAACGGTGGAATCCCGGCGTCGGGCGCGAGTTGGGAACACCTGGGGACAAGCGGCGGAATTGCCGTGCGCGCGGTGCGCCGGTGCCCGATCATGGCGGCATGTCCCAGAACCCGCGGAACCCGTACGACGCGCTGCCGATCCGGCTGAACGTCGACGACTCCGACTCGCCCTCCGACGTCGTCGACGCGCTGTTCCTGGGCCGTTTCGCCACGGGTGAGCAGCCGTACGCGCACGCGGCCAACATCGACCGGGTCCGTTCCGGGGCGACCCTGCTGCCCGACGGCGCCCGGGTGCTGCGGGTGGCCCGGGACGAGGACCGCAGCGCGACCCTCGCGGAGGGCGAAGGCTGGACCCTGCTGGTCTCCCGCTGGAACCGGGGCGCGGACGTCACGGTGACCGCGACCACCGCCGAGCTGGCCACGGAGGTCCTCGGGCGGGCCACCGACGGCGCGGCCGACGAGCCCGCCCCGCAGCCGGACGACGTCACGATGGGGTTCTGGT
This sequence comes from Streptomyces sp. NPDC058459, assembly GCF_042721685.1. NCBI lineage: Bacteria > Bacillati > Actinomycetota > Actinomycetes > Kitasatosporales > Streptomycetaceae > Streptomyces > Streptomyces sp. NPDC058459. Next base: position 53,022 of record NZ_JBHXLV010000006.1, read on the forward strand.
ACGTCTCGCCCCGGCGCGGCCCGCACCGCACCACCCGCCAGATCGCGGCCGGCACCTGGGAGGAGGTGCGCGCGAACTACACGGCGCCGGTGGCGGGGGCGATGGACCGCCTGATGAAGACCACACCGGAGGACATCGCGGGCCGGCTCCTGCTGCTGCACGGCCCGCCGGGCACCGGCAAGACCTCCGCGCTGCGCACCCTGGCCCGGTCCTGGCGCGAGTGGTGCCAGGTGGACTGCGTACTGGACCCGGAGCGGCTCTTCTCCGACGTGGGCTATCTGATGGACATCGCCATCGGCGAGGAGGACGGCACGGGCAAGGCCCGCTGGCGGCTGCTCCTGCTGGAGGACTGCGACGAGCTGATCAGGGGCGAGGCCCGGCACACCGCGGGCCAGGCGCTGTCCCGGCTGCTGAACCTGACCGACGGGCTGCTCGGCCAGGGCCGCAATGTGCTGGTGGGGGTCACCACCAACGAGGACCTGGAGCGGCTGCACCCGGCCGTGGTCCGGCCCGGCCGCTGTCTGGCGCGGATCGAGGTGGGCCCGCTGACCCGCCCGGAGGCGGTGAGCTGGCTCGGCGACCAGGCGGCGGAGCTGGAGAGCGAGCTGGGCCGGGAGGGCTCGACGCTGGCCGAACTGTACGCGCTGCGCCGGGGCACGACGCCGACCTCGGTGCCGGGCGCGCGGGACGGGGCGGACGCGGGGCTGTATCTCTGAACCGGGCGGAGTGTGGACCGGACAGACCGGGTTCGGCCCGCGCCCGGATGTTTTCATAGGGGTATGACCCTGTTCGTCGGTACGTCGGGGTGGCAGTACCGGAGCTGGCGGGACGTGCTGTACCCGGCGGGCGTGCCGGTGCGGCTGTGGCTGGAGGAGTACGCGAAGCAGTTCGCCACGGTGGAGCTGAACAACGCGTTCTACCGGCTGCCGTCGCGCGAGAACTTCGAGGCGTGGCGGGAGCGGCTGCCCGAGGGTTTCGTGGTGGCGGTGAAGGCGAGTCGCTATCTGACCCACATCAAGCGGATGCGGGACCCCGAGGAGCCGGTGCACCGGCTGATGAGCCACGCCGAGGGGCTGGGCCCCCACCTGGGGCCCGTCCTGCTCCAGCTCCCGCCGACCCTGCGCGCGGACCCGCCGCTGCTGGACGCGTGTCTGGCCTGCTTCCCGGCCGGGACGCGGGTGGTGGTCGAGCCGCGTCACGACTCCTGGTGGACCTCGAAGACCCGCGGGGTGCTCAAGGCCCGGAAGGCCGCCTTGTGCTGGGCGGACGAGCTGGGCCGCCCGGCCGGCCCGCTGTGGCGCACCGCCGAGTGGGGGTACGTCCGCTTCCACCGGGGCCGGGCCAAGCCGTGGCCGCGCTACGGCACCCAGGCGCTGGAGTCCTGGGTGGAGCGCGTCTCCTCGGCCTGGCCGGACGGGCAGGACGTGTACGCCTACTTCAACAACGACCCGGGGGGCGCGGCGGTGAAGGACGCGGCGGAGTTCGGGAACCTGGCACGGCGGGCGGGGCTGGAGGTGACCCGGACGCCGGAGCCGTGGGCACGGCGGTGAGCGCCGGCCCTCAGTCGGTGCCGTAGGCCGCGCGCAGCGCGTCGTGGACGGTGGCCAGCGCCTCGTCGTGGTCCAGGCCGAGGCGCCGGGCGCGCTCCGCGTACGCCTGCGCGGCCGTGCTCGCCTCTCGGGTCGCGGCGGGACCGGCGGCGGCCACGAACGTGCCGTTGCGTCCCCGGGTCTCGATCACGCCGTCCGCCTCCAGCGCCCGGTACGCCTTGGCGACGGTGTTCACGGCGAGGCCGAGGGACTCCGCGAGTCCGCGCACGGTGGGCAGCCGGTACCCGGCCGGGAGGGCGCCCGACCGCGCCTGCTCGGAGATCTGCGCCCGGACCTGCTCGTACGGCGGCGCGCTGTCATCAATGTGGATCTTCAGGCTCACAGGCCGATTCTCCCGCACCGGGCGGGAAGCGGAGGCGTGGACGGGGAGGTGGAAACGGGCGGCGGAGGGTGGGCGGAGACGGGGGGCTGGAAAATGAGAGGCACGGCGGCGGCACCGCCCGTACGGTGCGTGCACATGACCGTACTCGTGCGCGACCTGCGCCCCGACGTAGTCGCCGACACCGAGGGCTTCGCCCGGGTGAAGCAGCTGGCGCTGCCCTACATCCTCTTCACTCCCGACTCGATCCGCCATGTGCTGCTCCACAGCCATCCGGACGCCCGGTTCCGCTCGCTGGTCGCGGAGGAGGACGGCGAGGTGATCGGCACGGCGCAGGTGGCGCTGGCGCACGAGAGCACGGAACCGGGGCAGGCGTACGTCAACGTCCATGTCCGCCCGGACCGCACCGGGCGGGGCGCGGGGCGGCTGCTGGTCGCCGCCGCCGAGGAGTATCTCGGCACGCTGGGCGCCACCCGGCTGTACTCCTGGGTGCTGGACGAGCCCGCGAACGTGCGGTTCGCCGAACGGCACGGCTACCGGCCCGGCCGCCCGGCCCGCTTCCTCCGGCTCGACCTGGCGCACAGCGCCCTCCCGCCGCTCCCGGACACCCCGCCCGGCGTGGAGCTGCGTACGGCCGCCGACTTCGCGGCGGACCCGCGTCCGCTGTTCGAGCTGGACGCGGAGGCGGTGGCGGATGAGCCCGGTGAGGTCACGCTCGCCTACGCGGACTACGAGGCGTGGCTGGCGGAGACCTGGAAGCATCCGCTGCTGAACCTCGAACTGACCGTCGTCGCGGTGACCGAGGGCCGCCCGGTCGCCTTCAGCGTGGCCTACACCGACGGCGGCACCCGCTACGTCACCGCGATGACCGGCACCGCCCGCGCGTACCGTGGCCGGGGCCTGGCGAAGCTCGCCAAGCTGCACTCGCTCCACCGGTCCCGCGCGGCCGGCCTCACCGAGGCGTTCACCGGGAACGACGCGGGCAACGGCCCCATGATCGCCATCAACAAGTGGCTCGGCTACGAGTTCTGCGCCACGGAGGTGCGGTATGTCCGCGAACTCGGGTGATGGGGGACTCCAGTTGGAGATCACCCTCGTCAAGGCGGGCCGTATGAAGATCCGTTATCCGACGGTGCTGCTGGCGGACGACGGCACCCGTGTCTCCGTGCGGGCCCCCTGGGCGGGCGAGGGCGTGCGCGATTTCGGCTTCGTGCGCTTCGAGCCGGGTGACGTGTTCACCGAGCACTACTGGCGGGACCGCTGGTACGCGGTGAAGGAGGTCCGCGCCCAGGACGGCACCCTGAAGGGCTGGTACTGCGACATCACCCGTCCCGCCGTCCTCTCCGGCCCCGAACTCCTCGTGGAGGACCTCGATCTGGACCTCTGGGTCTCCGGCGACGGTGGGACCGTACTGCGCCTGGACGAGGACGAGTTCAGCGCGAGCGGCCTGCCGGAACGGGACCCGGAGGCAGCGTCCGCCGCCCGGTCCGCGCTGGACGAACTGGAGGCGCTGGCCCGCGCGGAGGGTCTCACCGCGCTGCTCTGAGCCCCGGTCCGCGCCTCACACCTCGGCCAGTACCGCGTATCGCTCGTCGGTGACGGGCTTGCCCCACAGCAGGGGGTCGTCGGACAGCGGCTCCACCCGTATCCGCCCGGCGAGGGGCGCCAGCAGCCCGGTGACCTCGTCGACGGGCATACCGACCGGGGAGAGGCTCCCCCAGACGCCCTCGACCAGCACGAACCGTCCGCCGGGGCGCAGCAGGGTACGCCAGTGGCGGAGCACCTCGGCGGGTTCGGGCAGCGTCCACAGCACATGCCGGACGAGGATCACGTCGTGGCCCCGCTCCGGCACCGGCGGCACGGCCGCGTCGCCGCACAGCACGCGCGCGTCCCGCCCGGCGAGCTTGGCGCGGGCCCGCTCGACCATGGCCGGGGAGGCGTCGACCCCCGTCACCCGGTGCCCCTGCTCGGCGGCGAGGAGGGCCAGACTGCCGGTGCCGCAGCCCAGGTCGAGTATGTCCGAGGGCGGTCCGGGCAGCCAGCCGCGGAGCCGCCCGGCCCACGCCGCCCGCACCTCGGGCGCCCGCAGCCCGTGATCCGGCTCGTCGTCGAAGACGGCGGCCTGGGCGTCCCAGTCCACGTCCGTCCCGGCGGTCCACTCACTCGCGCTCGCGTCGTTCATACACACGAGCGTGCCATCCACCACTGACAATGAGATCCCGTCAGCGGCTCAGCGGCTTTCGGCGGTTGAGGCGGTCGTAGGAGGGGGCGACCTGAGCCCAGTCTGAGCACGGCCTTAAGCGGACCATAAAAATCGGCTCAAGGGGTCGGGAGCAGGCGAATCCGGCGCCGTACGGGGCTATTTTCTGACCGTCCCCCCACGGGATCAGGCACACCCTGACCGCGCCGGCCGCCGCGTCCGCGCACGGTTCGAGCGGTTCGGCCGCGCCGTTCCTCTCGGTGCGCCGGCGCGCGACGGGCCCCCACCGCGCCGCGCGCCGGAACATCCCACGATCACGGGGCCCTGCCGGGCGGCTCAGGCCGGGCAGGGCCCCGAGTCGCGTCAGCCGAACGCCGACGCGCAGGAAGTGGCCGTGGCGTGGGACGGGTCGAGGGCGTTGGCGACCTCGTGGTAGGCGATGCGGTCGAAGATGCCGATCGCCACGTGTTCGGAGAGGTCGAGCGGGCACAGGTCCTGGAGGAGTACATTGCGGACGTCGGAGCCGGACAGGTACTGGGTGCGCCAGGGGGTGACGACCTCGTCGTACTTGGTGGCGATGACGGTGTAGCGCACTCCGGGGACGGTGTCGCCGCCCGCGTTGAGCCTGGTCATGAAGGCCGAGCCCGTGACCTGGTCGGCGAGGGCGGGCGTGCTGGACTTGATCAGGTTCTCGGCGCCGGGGAAGTAGGGCAGCAGGCTGGTGAGGCCGTCCAGGTCGGTGCCGTGGTTGCTGGGGGCGATACCGACGAGCGCGTCGACCTTGGCGGCCCCGCCGAGGAACTTCAGGTAGTACCGGGGCATCATGCCGCCCTGGGAGTGGCCGACGAGGTCGGCCTTGGCGGCGCCGGTGGCGGTGAGCACCTTGTCCACGAAGGCGGAGAGCTGCTCGGCCGACTTGTCGATGGGCCCGAGCCCGTGGAAGACGGGGACACCGGGCAGTTGCCCGTAGTCGAGGGAGAAGACGCAGTAGCCGCGCTCCTTGAGGTACGGGGCGAGCGACACCCAGTTGGTGACGGAGTTGCCGAGCGTGCCGTGGACGAGGACGACGGGACGCGGGTGGGCTGCGGAGGGCTTGCAGGAGTAGTCGTTCCAGCCGCTGCCGGGAACGGCGTGGGCGGTGGCGGCGGGGACGGTGGCGAGCGCGGCGGCCAGGAGCAGCGCGGCGAGCGGTCTGAGCGCTCGCTTCCAGGGCAGCATCGTGTGATCTCCTTGCGGCTCAAGGGAGAAGGTGCACGGCCTAACCCTGTGATCCGGATCACGGGATGCTGTTCACTCGTCAAGTTACGGACGAGTAGTGCGACTGTGAAGTTACGCGTCGGTAAAAGTTCCATCCGCCCTCAGAAGCCCCCGCACACCGATGAACCGTCACGAGACAGCTCACGACCGCCGAATCCCACCAGAAACTCCCCCAATACGCCTAACTCAGGCCGCGAGGGTCCCGGGCATCACCGCGCGGGGCCCGAACTTGGCACGCGCCAGGTCGGCGACCTCCTCGATCCGGCGGACCTTCTCGTCCACGGGATCGAAGGTGAGCTGGTGCGCGGCCTCCCCGGCCGGGGTCAGCCCCTCGGCCCGCAGGGCGAGCGCCCGCACCCGCGCCCGCTGGAGCCCGAGCGCCTCGTACATGCCGTACGCCGCCCGGGTGAGGTCGGCCGAGTGCGCGGTCGGCTCGGCGAGGGTGCGTCCGCGCACCGTGGTGGAGCGGTCGGCGTAGCGCACGGTGAGCGTCAGGGAGCGGCAGACCCGCTCCGTCTCCCGCAGCCGCGCCCCCAGCTCCTCGGCATCGGCCAGCAGCGCCCGCCGGTGCCGGCCGGGGTCCAGCTCGTCCACGCCGAAGGACCGCTCGGCCCCCACCGACCGGGAGACGGCGTTCGGCACGACCCGCCCCCGGTCCACCCCGCCCGCCCGCTCCCGCACATCACGGGCGACCTTCGCCCCGACCAGCCGCTGAAGCGTGGCGGGCGGCGCGACGGCGACCCGCCCGAGGGTGTCCAGCCCGTACTCGCACAGGGTCCGGGCGGTCGCCGTGCCCACACCGGGCAGCGCGACCACGGGCAGCCCGGCAAGGAACTCCGCGACGGCGCCCGGCCCCTCGGGAACGGCACACACCGCACCCGGCCGGGCCTCGCGCAGCGCCATCCGGGCCAGCATCGGCCCCGGCCCGGCCCCGGCCACGCAGTCGACCCCGAACCGGGCGAGCGCCCGCACCCGGATCAGCGCGGCCAGCTCCACCGCACCCCGCCCGAAGTACCGCTCGGCCCCCCGCAGGTCGACCAGTGCCCCATCGGGCGGCAGCCCCTCCACCACAGGACTGAACTCCTCCAGCAGCCCGAGCAGTTCAGGCAGCTCAAGCTCACCGTCGCCGCCACCGGGGCGCCGGAAACGCACACAGAGGATGGTCATCCCGCACTCCCCGGACTCTGGTGCCACAGCTTCCGCATGGCGGACGGCGCCTGCTCGGACACCTCCTGGCCGGCCGGCCGCATATCGGCCCAGGGATGCAGCTGGAACCCGGTGGACATGCGAATCCGCCGCCCCACGCCGTCCGCCACGGCCTCCCCCTCCGGCACAGGCTCCGCCAGCCGTGCCGCGACCCGCTCCAGCCCGCCCTCGGCGCGCAGTTCGGCCAGTTCGGCGAGGTTCCAGGCGACCGACCCGACCACGCTCAGACTGCGCGGCCCGCGCCGCTGGACCACTCCCCGCACCAGCAGCAGCCAGGAATGGAAGACGGTGTGCGCGCAGGCGTCGTGGGAGTCGTCGAAGAAGGCCAGGTCGACCAGCCCGGTCCCGTCGTCCAGCGTGCTGAAGATGACCCGCCGGCCGGACCGGATGGGCGGCGTCTGGGTGGCCGCCTTGGCCCCCGCGACCAGCACGGTCTCTCCATGCCGGGCCGCACGCAGCCGCCGGGCGGACACCACGCCCAGCTCCTCCAGAAAACCCTGATGGTCGTCCATCAGATGACGGGAGGCGTCCATGGACAGCACACCCAGCTCCGCACTGAGCCGCTCGGCGTCCGACAGATCGGGCAGCCCGGCGGGAGCGGTCCGCCGCCCGCCCCCCAGCGGAAGCTGGTCCCCGCGCCCGCCCCGGGACCCCCGGTGCAACTCGGCCAGATGCAACTGAAGATCACGCCGGTTGGCCCCGAAGGCATCCAGCGCCCCGACCTGGGCCAGCCGTTGTGCGAGCGGCCGCCCCGGCCGCCCCCGCTCCCAGAAGTCCAGCAGAGAGGCGTACGGCTGCCCCTCGGCGATCCGGGCGGCCTCCGCCTCGCTGATCCCATGTACATCGGCAAGGGCGAGCCGCACCCCCCACACCCCTGAACCAGACACCAGTTCGATTTTATGAGCGAGCCCGGACACATTCACGTCCAACGGCAGGACCGGCACCCCGTGCCGCCGGGCATCCGCCAGCAGCAACCGCTTGGGATACATCCCGGGATCATGGGTGAGCAGCCCGGCATAAAAAGCGGCAGGGTGATGCGCCTTGAGCCACGCGGACTGATAAGTAGGCACAGCAAAGGCAACAGCATGCGCCTTGCAGAAGCCGTACGACCCGAAAGCCTCGACAATTCCCCAGGTCCGCCGCACCGTATCGGCGTCATAACCACGCTCCCCCGCCCGCTGCGCGAACCACACCCGGACCCGCCCCTGAGCCTCGGAGTCCGAAAGCAGCCGGCGGGCATAATCGGCCTCGCCACGCCCGCACCCGGTCATGACCACAAGAATGTCGATGATCTGCTCGTGAAAAACGACCACACCATACGTTTCCCGCAACACCGGCTCAAGATCCGGATGCGGATACCGCACAGGCGCCCGCCCGTGCCTGGCCTCGATGAAGGGCCGCACCATGTCAGCAGCGACAGGACCGGGCCGGAACAACGAGATATCAACCACCAGATCCCCGAAACAATCAGGCTGAAGCCGCCCGACCAGGTCCCGCTGGCCGGGCGATTCGATCTGGAAGCACCCGAGCGTCTCGGTCGACTGAACAAGCCGATAGGTATCGGCATCCCCCTCGGGCAGAGCGTCCAGATCGACCCGCTCCCCCGAAGCCCGCTCCACCTCGGCGACGGCATGCGCCATGGCCGACTGCATCCGCACCCCGAGCACATCGAGCTTGAGCAGCCCGAGATCCTCCACGTCCTCCTTGTCGAACTGCGACATGGGCAGCCCTTCCCCGCTGGTGGGAACCACGGGAGTACGACGGAGCAGCGAGGAGTCGGACAGCAGGACCCCGCAGGGGTGCATGGCGACCCCACGCGGCAGGGCGTCCAGCGCCTCCACCAGCTCCCACAGCACCCCGTACCGCTCCTGCTCCCCGGCGAGCCCCTTCAATTCGGGCAACTCGGCGAGCGCGACCCGGGCGTCCCGGGCCCGGACATGCGGAAAAGCCTTGGCCACCCGGTCGATCTCGGCCGGGTCCATCGAAAGAGCGGCCCCCACATCCCGAATGGCATGCCGAACCCGATAGGTCTCCGGCATGGAAACGGTGGCGACCCGCTCACCCCCGAACCGCCCGATAATAGCCCGATAGACCTCGATCCGCCGGGCGGACTCCACATCCACATCGATATCGGGAAGCGCTACCCGCTCCCGCGACAGGAAACGCTCCATGAGCAACCCATGCGCCACCGGATCAGCATGGGCGATCCCCAGCAGATGATTCACCAGAGAACCGGCCCCGGACCCCCGAGCGGCAACCCGGATTCCCATTCCCCGCACATCGTCGACAACCTGAGCAACGGTCAAAAAATAAGAGGAGTAACCATGATGCCCAATGATCTCCAGTTCCTCATGCATCCGCTCCCAGTATTCCCGCCGCCCGGAATATCCGAGCCGCACCATCCCCGCGACGGCACGCGAAGCAAGCGTCCGCTGAGCCCCCCGCCACCCGGCCCCCACCAGCCGCCCCTCAGGAAACCGGACGCTCCCGATCCCGAGATCGTCCTCAGGATCGACGACACACTCCGCGGCCGTACTCAAGGTCTGCTCCACCAGCCGCACCGCCACCCCCGGCGCATACCCGGCGGCAGCCACCACCCGCTCGGCGACGGCCAGCATCTCCCCCGCCCCCTTCAACCAGGCTTCACCGGAGTCGAGCCCCTTCCGCGGATCGATGGGGACGAGCCGCCGAGCGGCATCCAGCACATCGGCGACGCGCCCCTGTCCGGGATCGGCATACCGCACGGCATTGCTGAGCACCGGCCGCACCCCTTGCTCCACGGCGAACCCGAGAGCACGAGCGGCAAGCCGCAGCGACCCGGCCCCCGTACCGTCCACCCCGTGCCAGACCACCTCGAGCCGTAGAGCGGCGTCGCCGAAGACCTCCCGCCAGGACCCCAGCAACCGGGCGGCCCGATCAGGCCGCCCGGCGGCCAGCGCCCGCCCCACATCGGAGTCAGGCCCGAGCAGCACGACCACGCCCTCCCCCCGAAGCGCCTCCCGGGGCAGCAGCGGCCGAGCACCCCCACCCGCCCACGCGGCAGTGACCATCCGACACAGCTCGGCCCACCCCAGAGCCCCGTCGCGAGCCAGAAAGGTCACCCGGGGAGCCGACTCATCGACAAAGACCCCGCCCCGCACAGGAGCCCGGACCCGCCCCCCAGCACTCCCAGCCGCATCCCGAGGACCAACCCCGAGATCGACCCCGAAAACGGGCCGCACCCCACTCCCCGCACAAGCCTTGGCGAACCGGACGGCCCCGGCGAGGGAGTCCCGGTCGGTGAGGGCGAGCACATCCATGCCCCGCTCGGAGGCACGGGAGGCCAGCCGCTCCGGATGCGAGGCCCCGTACCGCAGGGAGAACCCGGAGACGACCCGCAGATGCGCGAACGTCACGCCAGCACCTCCCACCAGTCAAGCCAATCGAACACCCGTTCCACACCACCATACCCCCACTATCGAACGCACGTACGATAAGCGAGACCGAGCCCCTCACCTGCGAAAACAGCCGGGAAGCGCCACGGCGGGACAGTCGAGGGCGGCGCGGAGGGGGCGTGTCGGGGGTGTCCGCCGACAGCGGCCGGCGGACACCGACCCGGACGGCGAGAGAATCAAAAGTCGCCGGCCCGAGGACGGACACAACCCGGGCGCGGCCCCGCCCCGGGACGCACACTCCGACCCCGCCGGCGCGCGGCCCGTCACCGCCCCAGGCGCAACGACCGGGGGCCTAATCCACCCTGACGTTTCGTCATGTCGCAAAAACTGACAATCGCCCCACAAGCCGCGCTCTGGACGTCTCCAGAACTCCTCCGGTCACCCGGACACACCACACATCACCCGTACGCCGGGACAAATCATATTTCACTCCCAGTCAGCAGCCGTATGAGTCGCGGCCCTTGGGGCACAAGGGCTCTCGACGGATCAGTCGTGCACCAGTACCGTCACAAACCCCCCGCGCGGCGTCTATCCACTTGGCGCGTCGTCCGCATCATGGATGACCATAGGTACGCGAAGAACGAGCAAGACCGCTGTGAGAGGAGGCGTCCATGGGATCGGTACGCAAGGCGAGTGCGTGGCTCGGCCTCGTCGACGACAACGATGACGAGCGTTACTACGACGACGACTACTCCGAGGGCACGGAGTCCGCTGACGCCTGGGTCACCGACCCGCGGGTGAAGGTGGCCGCGGACACGGCCGAGGACAAGGGCCGCCGGATCGGCACGGTCACCCCGGACAGCTTCCGGGACGCCCGCGCCATCGGCGAACTGTTCCGGGACGGCGTCCCGGTCATCATGAACCTCACGGCGATGGAGGGCGCCGACGCCAAGCGCGTGGTCGACTTCGCGGCCGGACTCACCTTCGGGCTGCGGGGCACCATCGAGCGGGTGGCGACGCGGGTCTTCCTGCTGACGCCCGCCCACACCGAGATCGTCAACGGTGAACCGGCGGGCCGCCGGAAGGACGGCTTCTTCAACCAGAGCTGAGGCGGGGCCGCGCACCGGCCCCGCCCCCAGGGGGCTCACCGGAAGGCGTCGAGCCCGGTGAGCGCCTTGCCCAGCACCAGCTGGTGCATCTCGACGGTGCCCTCGTAGGTGAGCACCGACTCCAGGTTGGTCGCGTGCCGCATCACGGGATATTCGAGGGAGATCCCGTTGGCACCGAGGATCGTCCGCGCCGTCCGGCAGATCTCGATGGCCTCGCGGACGTTGTTCAGCTTGCCGAAACTGATCTGCTCGGGCCGCAGCCGCCCGGCGTCCATCCGCCGTCCCAGATGATGGGCGAGCAGAATCCCCTTGTGCAGCTCGACCGCCATGTCGGCGAGCTTCGCCTGGGTCAGCTGGAAGCCCCCGATGGGCCGCCCGAACTGCTCCCGCGTCCGCGCGTAGTCGAGGGCGGCCTCGAAGCTGCTGCGGGCGGCACCCATCGAGCCCCAGACGATGCCGTACCGGGCGTGCGAGAGACAGCCGAGCGGCCCGCGCAGGCCGGTGACCTCCGGCAGCACCGCGCCGGCGGGCAGGCGTACGTCGTCCAGCACCAGTTCGCTGGTGACCGAGGCCCGCAGCGACCACTTGTGCTTGATCTCCGGCGCGGAGAATCCGGGGCTGCCGGCGGGGACCACGAAACCCCGGATGCCGTCCTCGGTACGCGCCCAGACCACCGCGACCCCGGCGACCGAGCCGTTGGTGATCCACATCTTGCGCCCGCTGAGCACCCAGTCCTCGCCGTCCCGCCTGGCGAAGGTGCGCATGCCGGCCGGGTCGGAGCCGTGGTCGGGCTCGGTGAGCCCGAAGCAGCCGATCACCTCACCGGCGGCCATGCGGGGCAGCCACTCGGTCTTCTGCTCCTCGCTGCCGTACCGGTGGATCGCGTACATGGCGAGCGAGCCCTGCACCGAGACCAGGGAGCGGATGCCGGAGTCGGCGGCCTCCAGCTCCAGGCAGGCCAGGCCGTACTGCACGGACGACGCGCCGGCGCAGCCGTACCCGTCGAGGGACATGCCGAGGGCGCCGATCGAGCCGAGTTCGCGGGCCAGCTCCCGGATGCCGGGCAGCTCGCCCCGCTCGTACCAGTCGGCCACGTACGGCAGCACGCGGTCGGCCGCCCAGGAGCGGACGGTGTCGCGGACGGCGAGATCCTCGGGGTCGAGCAGGTCGTCGAGACCGAGCGGGTCGGCGGGGTCGAACGCGGGCGGCTTCGGGGACGCTGACATGGGGAACACCCTCCGGCACTCTGCGGCTCTGTAAAACTAGCAGCGCTAGTTACGATGCACGGCCGACGTTACGGCCGAGCGCGCCGCACGTCCAGAGCGACCGCGCCGGAGGTCAGGCGGAGACCGCGGGTTTCCCGGCCGCCCTGGGCGCGGGCAGCTCGCCCTTGGCGAGCGGTACGGGGCGCTGCCCCGCAGGCTGCGACGCGGACACCGGCACCTCGGTCTCCTCCGGTGCGCAGTTCATGACCTTGGGCAGCCGCAGCGCCATCAGCGCGCCGAGCAGCAGCAGACCGGCGCTGACCAGCAGTGTCACATGCAGTCCGTGCACGAAGGAGTCGCGGGCGGCGTGACGCAGCGCGGCCCCGGCGGGCCCGCCGAGCCGTGCGGCCACCTCGTACGCCTCGCCCAGCGAGCGGCCCGCCGCAGACGAGGCGGACGCGGGGACGCCGGGCACGGAGCTGAGGGCGGGTGCGTAGGCCGCGTTCATCACGCTGCCGAGCAGGGCGATGCCGATGCCGGCGCCCAGTTGGTAGGAGGTCTCGCCGATGGCGGCGGCGCCGCCGGCCCGGTCGGCCGGTGCCTCGCTGAGCATGGACTCGTACGCCCCGAAGAGGGTCGTCTCCAGGCCGAAGCCGAGCAGGACGAAGCCGCTGAGCAGCAGCGAGGTGTTGTCGTGGCCGCCCATCGCGGTGAGCAGGACGACGGCGACGGCGGTGATCACGAACCCGGCGCAGACCATCCGGCGCGGCCCGAGGGAGCGCAGCACCCGGGCGCCCGCGAGGCCGGCCGCCATCGCGGCGACGGTCAGTGGCAGCAGACGCAGCCCGGTCTGGAGCGGAGAGAGGCCCAGCACCAGCTGGAGATACTGCGCGGCGATCAGCTCCAGGCCGACCAGGGCCAGCATGGCGAGCACGATGCAGCCCACCGAAGTGCTGAACGCGGGCCGCCGGAACATGCTGAGGTCGACCAGCGGGTGGGCACGGCGGGACTGGCGCCGTACGAAGAGGACGAGGAGGGTCGCCCCGACCAGGAGCGGTACCAGGGTCAGCGGGCCGGTCATGTCCTGGCCGCCGCCGAGCCGTTTCACGCCGAGCACGACGCCGAACAGACCGCCCGCCGCCATGAGAGCGCTGACGACGTCCCAGGGGCCGTCGCACGCGCCACGGGACTCGGGCAGCAGCATCCGGCCGATGGGCAGGCTCACCAGCATCAGCGGGATGTTGACCAGGAAGACGGAGCCCCACCAGAAGTGCTCCAGCAGGAACCCGCCGAGCAGCGGGCCGACGGCCGCGCCGACGGCGGCGACCGCGCTCCAGATGCCGATGGCGAGCGCCCGTTCGCGCCGGTCGGGGAAGACCTGGCGCAGGATGGAGAGCGTGGCGGGCATGATCATGGCGCCGCCGACGCCGAGCAGCGCGCGGGCCATGATCAGCGTCTCGCCGTTGTGGGCGAGCGCGGCCAGCGCCGAGGCCAGGCCGAACAGGGCGTAGCCGAGCAGCAGGACGCGTCTGCGTCCGACCCGGTCGCCCAGTGTGCCGAAGAGGATCAGCAGCGAGGCGCAGACCAGGGGGTAGACGTCGACGATCCAGAGCAGTTCGACACCGCTGGGCCTGAGGTCCTCGGTGACGGCGGGGACCGCCACATGCAGCACGGTGGCGTCGAGGCCGACGAGCAGCAGGCTGACACAGAGGACGACGAGGACGATCCAGCGGTTGGTACCGGCCCCGGACGCCTCACGGGACGGCCGGACAGCGGCCGTGGTCGTCCCGGACATGTACGTACCTCCCAGAAGAATCCTCGCGTGCGCCGGGTCGGCGGGACGGGGTCTTCGCGCCGGTGAGCCGGAGAGGAGCGGTGTCTCCGGCCCGCTCGGACCCACGCGGGTGGCTCGTCAGCGTACGCGAGTTCACGCCCAGGTCACATGGCGGACCTCTCATGGTCGCGCCCGATCCGTGTGGCGTACGCCACCTCGTCACCTGGGGTCGCCGGTGGATGAGGGGTGGTCCGCGCGGCCGTCGATAATCGGCCCGTGACCGAGACAGCGACGCGGGCGGCCCCGCCCGGGACCTCCCCGCCCCGCCGGGCCCTCGGGGCGCTTCTGGGGTACGTGGCGGTCCGCGCCCTGGGGCTGGCCGTGCTGGCCGGGTGGAGCGCCGCGCGCGGCACGTCCGCGCACAAGCTGCTCTCCGCCCGCTGGGACTCCCTCTGGTACGCCCGGGTCGCCGGGGCGGGCTACGGCCACGAGGTCCGGCTGCCGAACGGTGACGTCCACTCCGACCTGGCGTTCTTCCCGCTGCTCCCCTGGCTGGAGCGACTGCTGCACGCGCTGACCCCGCTGTCGTACGCGGACGCGGGCCTCGTGGTCTCCGCGTCGGCCTCGCTCGCGGCGGCGGGCGGGATCTTCGCGGTGGCGGACCGGCTGTACGGGGCGCGGGCCGGGATGTGCGCGGTGCTGCTGTGGGCGGTGCTGCCGGTCGGGATCGTGCAGTCGATGGCGTACAGCGAGTCCCTGTTCACCGCGCTGGCCGCCTGGTCGCTGTTCGCGGTGCTGTCGGAGCGCTGGGTGACGGCGGGGCTGCTGGCCTCCCTCGCCGGGCTGACCCGGCCGGTGGGGGCGGCGGTGGTGGCCGCGTTGTGGGTCGCGGCCCTTGCCTCGTCCGGGCGAACCGGGAGCGCGGAGGGTCCGCCCGGCGCACTCCTCGCCCCGCGCGCCCCCGCGTGGCGGCGGGTGCTGGGCTCGGCGCTGGCTCCGCTGGGCGCGGCGGCCCATGTGCTGTGGGTGGGCCACCGCACCGGGAACGGCCCGCTCGGCTATTTCGACGTACAGGCCGGGTGGCGCAACGGGTTCGACGGCGGGTACGCCTTCGCGCGCTTCGTCGCCCGGATGCTCACGGGGTTCCCCTCGGTCCTCGCGGGCGTCGCCCTGATCGTCGGCGTCGCCCTGCTGATCCGGCTGTACGCGGCCGGGGTGCGCCAGCGGCAGCCGCTCGCGCTGCTGGTGTACAGCGGGGTCGTCCTGGCGCTGGCCCTGTGCGCGTCGGGCTACTTCGGCTCCAAGCCCCGGCTGCTCATCCCCGCCTTCCCGCTGCTCTTTCCGCCGGCCCGCGCCCTGGCACGGGCGCGTCCGGCCCGCGCGGCGCTGCTCACCTCGGCGCTCGCGGCCCTTGCGGCGGTCTACGGCGCCCTGTGGCTGAACGGCTCCGGCCCGCCCTGACCGGCCCGGCGGGCCGGGTGAGCGCCCGGCGAATACGAGGCCACCTTTCGGTGAACCAATTTAAAAGCGCCATAAAACCGCGCCCGGCACGTTCGGGGAAATTGCGGGGGGCGGCTCGGGCGATATTGCCGATGTTCAGGAATTAAAGGCGGCTCCTGAGACCTTTCCCACATCACATCGTCATCACAAAGCCCCAGTACTGACCGGGAACACACCTCACTCGCTGTAACGTCGATTGGGTGCGCACCGAACGAAACCTCACCCGGCGTCTGGACCGGGTGTTCACCAGGCTGGACCGTGAGCCGGAACGACCGGCCCATATCGACGTGCCGCGGATGTCGCGGCACCGGGCCGTGCTGTTCTCCTCGACCCTGGCCTTCTACCTGGCGATCGTGTGGGCCGTGATCACCACGTCCTGGCTGGTCCGGCTGGACTGGCAGGTCATGTTCTTCCGGCCGTACCAGCAGTGGCCGGAGATCCACGCCTTCCTCGACTACTACGTGGTGCTCGGCCAGCGCGGCCCCACCGCGGTGATGGTCGCGGCCTGGCTCGGCTGGCGCTCCTGGCGGCAGCACACGGTCCGTCCACTGCTGACCCTGGCCGCCTCGCTGCTGCTGCTGAACATCACGGTCGGCGCCGCCAAGCTCGGCATGGGCCGGCTCGGCCCGCACTACGCCACCGTGATCGGCTCGAACGAGATGGGTCTGGGCGGAGACATATTCCCCTCGGGTCACACCGCCAACGCGGTCGTGACCTGGGGCATCCTGGCCTATCTGGCCTCCACGCCGAGAGCGCGCCGCTGGCTGTCCGCGCTCTCCGCCGTCACCTCGCTCGGCGTCGGCCTCACCACCGTCTACCTCGGTACGCACTGGCTGAGCGACGTGCTGCTGGGCTGGGCCGCCGGGCTGCTGATCCTGCTGGCCCTGCCCTGGTTCGAGCCGCTGATCTCCCGGGTCGAGAACGCGCTGTTCGCGCTGCGGGACCGGTTGCGCGCCCGCTGGCGGCGCCGCGTACCGGCCCCGGCCGCGCCGCTCGCCCCGGTGGCGCTCCACCCGCTGGCCAAGTCCGCCGAGGCGGCCGTACCGGCGCGGGAGCCGGTCGGCTCCTCGCGCGGGGCCCGGCCCCCGATCGTGCTGGCGCCGGGCCCGCACTCTGCCCGCTCCGAGCGCTCCCCGGTCCCCGCGG